>JAFALP010000116.1 GCA_019234175.1 Actinomycetota bacterium
GACGGCGACGGTGCGTTCGGGAACGTCGATTCGGAGATCGCCGATCTCGATCACCGGCTCCGGGGAGACCGCTTGCCGGCGCATGACGGCGCGCAGCCGCGCGAGCAGCTCGTCTACGCTGAATGGCTTGGTCACGTAGTCGTCCGCACCGGCGTCGAGCGCGGCGATCTTCGCCTTCTCCTCCCCCACCGCCGAGAGCACGATCACCGGCGACTGGCTCCAGGTGCGGAGCTCGCGCGTCACTTCGGTGCCGTTGCCGTCGGGAAGGACGAGATCGAGGATGACCGCCTCCGGCGGGCTCGCGGCGGCGGCGGCGAGTGCGGCGCTTGCCGTCGCGGCGGTGTCGACGGCGTAGCCGGCGCCGCGCAGGGTCGTGCCGAGGGCGCGCAGGATCTGCGGCTCGTCGTCCACGACGAGGACGCGCTGTCCGCTCATGCGGGCAGCTCCACGGGCGCCTCGACCACGGGCAGCGCGAGCGCGAACGTCGCGCCCTGCTGCGGGCGCGACTCCGCCCACACGCGTCCGCCGTTCGCGGCGGCGAAGCCGCGCGCCATCGCAAGGCCGAGGCCCGCGCCCGCGTGGCTGTCCGACGACTGCCGGTAGAACGGCTCGAAGACCCGTTCCAGCTCCGGCTCGGGCAGTCCCGGGCCCTGGTCGACGACGCGGACGATCGCCTCCTTCCGCGTGGCGGTGATGCGCACGACCACATGGGAGCCGGCAGGCGAGAACGCGAGCGCGTTCTCGATCAGGTTCGCGAGCACGCGCTGAATCTGGACGGCGTCGACGTTCACGAGCGGTGCCTCGCCGAGAATGTCGACGCGATCGCGCGCCCCGAGCGAGTCGACCGCCTCCCGGACGAGGTCGTCGAGCGACCACAGCTCCCGATCCGGCGCGGCGCCGCCCGCCTCGAGCCGCGACAGGTCGAGCAGGTCGCCGACGAGCCGGCTGAGACGGTCCGAGTCGACTTCGATCGTGTCGAGCAGCTCGCCGCGGTCGGCGTCGCTCAGGTGCAGCGTCGGGTTGCGCAGCGCGCCGATGGCGGTGCGGATTCCGGTGAGCGGCGACCGCAGGTCGTGCGACACCGCACGCAGGAGCGCGGTCTTCACGAGGTCGCTGCGGCGCAACGTCTCTGCCTCGAGCGCGTCGCGTTCGAGGCGGTCGCGCTCCTCGGCGACGGCGAGAAGCGCGGCAAGCGCGGGCAGGAACCGGCGCTGGGCGGCCGCGTTCGGATCCTGCGGCATGTAGATCTCGCCGACCGTCCGGCCCGCAGCCTCCAACGTGTACGGCGCTTCGCCGGGGTGGCGCCCGCCGCCGTGGAGCTCGATGGACGCGGAGTCGACGCCCAGCACTTCCGCGGCTCGGCCGGCGATCGCCGGAAGCTCCTCGTCGAGGCTTCGCCCGGCGAGGAGGTCGGTGGCGAGTCGGGCGAGAAGCGCGGACTCGCGCTCGCGCTGCTCCGCCGACGCCGCGCGTCGCCTGCTCCCGGCCGCGAGCTCGCTGACGACGACGGCGGTGCCGAGGTAGACGGCGAGCGAGAACCAGTTGGAGCTGTTTGCGAGCGTGAAGGTGTGGACGGGCGGCAGATGGAACCAGTTGAACGCGAGCATGCTCGCGACAGAGGTGAGGACGGCGAAGCCGAGCCCATACGTCACCGCGATCGGCAGCACGGCGAAGAGGTAGAGCACGCCGAGGCTGAGCACCGGCACCCAGAGCTTGAACAGCTCGACGGCGGCCGTGACGATCGTCACGGCCGCCGCACTTGCCAGAAGCCCGGATGCGATCTTGCGCATCCAGGCAACGCTACTCCGGCAGGCGCTCTTGCGCCCGCCTCGGAAGCACGGCTCGCCGGCAGAGCCGGCGAGCCTCTAGGTCGGCGCCGCGAGCGGCGCCTCAGCCGTGGATCGAGATGAGCAGCGGGATGATCAGGATCGCGACGATGTTCGTGATCTTGATCATCGGGTTGATCGCGGGGCCCGCGGTGTCCTTGTACGGGTCGCCGACGGTGTCGCCCGTGACGGCGGCAGCGTGCGCCTCGGAGCCCTTGCCGCCGAACGCGCCGTCCTCGATCGACTTCTTCGCGTTGTCCCACGCGCCGCCGCCCGAGGTCATGGCGATGGCGAGGAACAGGCCGGTGACGATCGTCCCGATCAGGAGACCGCCGAGCATGCGGACGTTGATGATGCCGACGACGATCGGGAATGCGATCGGCACGGCTGCCGGCAGCAGCATGCTGCGGATCGCCGACCGCGTGACGATGTCGATCGCGCGCCCGTACTCCGGCCGCGACGTCCCCTCCATGATGCCCGGGTCCTCGCGGAACTGGCGGCGCACTTCCTCCACCGCCTGGCCGCCGACGCGCCCGACCGCCTGCATCGCGAGGGACGCAAACAGGAACGGCATGAGGCCGCCGATGAACAGGCCGGCGATCACCCATGCGTCGGACAACTGGAAGATGACCGTGTGCAGGACGCTGCCGACCTTGGCCTCCGAGTGCAGGCCGTCGGTGTAGGACCCGAAGAGCACGAGCGCCGCGAGGGCGGCAGAGCCGATCGCGTAGCCCTTCGTCACCGCCTTCGTCGTGTTGCCGACCGCGTCGAGCGGGTCGGTGATCGCGCGCACCTCCGCCGGCAGGTCGGCCATCTCGGCGATGCCTCCGGCGTTGTCGGTGACCGGCCCGTATGCGTCGAGCGCGACGATGAGCCCGGTCATGGACAGCTGCGCCATGACGGCGACACCGATGCCGAAGAGGCCGGCGAAGTGGTTGCCGAGCAGGATGCCGGCGACGATGACGACCACGGGGAGCGCCGTCGCCTGCATACCGACGGCGAGGCCCTCGATGATGTTCGTCGCATGCCCCGTCACCGACGCTGCCGCGATCTTCTTCACCGGGTTCCAGCGCGTGCCCGTGTAGTACTCGGTGATCCCGA
>JAFALP010000307.1 GCA_019234175.1 Actinomycetota bacterium
GACGGCGAAGATGATGCCGCCGAGCGCCGGGCCGGCGACGACGCCGATCTGCCCGGCGAGGCTCCGGAGCGCGATCGCGTTCGGGAGCAGCTCGGCCGGGACGATCTCGGGCGTGAGTGCGCGCGTGGCGGGGCTGCCGACCGCGGAGCCGACGCCGGCGATGGCGGCGACGACGAGGAACGGCCACAGCACCCTCGTGTGGTGGATGGTGATGGCGAGGAGCACGCCCACCATCGCCAGCGTGAGGACGAACGACACGAGCGTCACGCTCCGCCGCGATACGCGGTCGGCCAGCTGGCCGGCCGGGAGCGCGAGCAGCGGCAGCGGCACGAACTCGACGAGGCCGACGAGCCCGAGGTCGAGTGGATTCCGGTGGACGGCGTACACCTGCCAACCGATCGCCACCGCGATCATCTGAGCGGCGAGGCCGCTCGTCAGCGACGACGTCCAGAGGAACGCGAAGTCGCGGAGTTGCAGCGCCGGAGGCAGTCGCCTGCGCATGCATGCAGGTTATGTTCCGTCCGCGATGGCCGATCACGAGACGACGGAGGCGAAGCTCCAGTGGCTCGCCGAGCTGCGCGGCGAGGCTCTCCACGCCGGCAGTGCCGGGGCCGTGCAGCGCCGTCGCGACGAAGGCCGTCTCCTCGCGCGCGAGCGCGCCGAGCGTCTGTGCGACCCCGGGTCGTTCGTCGAGCTCGACCGCTACGTCCGCCACCGCGAGTCGAACTTCGGGATGATGGACCGGCGGCCCTACGGCGACGCCGTCGTCACCGGTCACGGCACGATCTTCGGCCGTCAGGTCTTCGTCTTCTCGCAGGACTTCACCGTCTTCGGCGGGTCGCTGTCCGAGGTCTTCGCCGAGAAGATCTGCAAGGTGATGGACCTGGCGGTGAAGTACGGCTGCCCGGTCATCGGCATCAACGACTCGGGCGGCGCGCGCATCCAGGAGGGGGTCGTCTCGCTCGCGGGGTACGCGGAGATCTTCTGGCGCAACGTGCAGGCGTCCGGCGTCGTCCCGCAGATCTCGCTCGTGATGGGGCCGTGCGCCGGCGGCGCCGTCTACTCACCCGCCATGACCGACTTCATCTTCATGGTCGAGGGCTCGTCGTACATGTTCATCACCGGGCCCGACGTGGTGAAGACCGTCACCGGGGAGGAGGTCACGTTCGAGGAGCTCGGCGGCGCGACCACGCACGCGACGAAGTCGGGCGTGGCGCAGTTCACGTCGCCGGACGAGGAATCGTGCCTCGACGACGCGCGCTACCTCCTCTCGTTCTTGCCGCAGAACAATCGCCAACAGCCGCCGTTCACGGCGCCGGCCGATCCGCGCGACCGCGAGGACGCGGAGCTCGACACGCTCGTCCCCGACAACCCGAACAAGCCGTACGACATGCACGACGTCATCCGCCGCGTCATCGACGGCGGCGAGTTCCTCGAGGTGAACGAGCGCTGGGCGGAGAACATCGTGTGCGGGTTCGCTCGGCTCGGCGGCCACGCCATCGGCGTCGTCGGCAACCAGCCGCGCACGCTCGCCGGCGTGCTCGACATCGACGCGTCGGAGAAGGCGGCGCGGTTCGTGCGCACGTGCGACGCGTTCAACGTCCCGCTCGTCACGTTCGTCGACGTTCCCGGCTTCCTGCCCGGAACCGCACAGGAGTGGGGCGGGATCATCCGCCACGGCGCGAAGCTGCTCTACGCGTACTCCGAGGCGACGGTGCCGAAGCTGACCGTGATCACGCGCAAGGCGTACGGCGGGGCGTACGACGTCATGAGCTCGAAGCACATCCGCGCCGACTTCAACTTCGCGTGGCCGACGGCGGAGGTGGCGGTGATGGGGCCGGAGGGCGCGGTGAACATCGTCTTCCGCCGCGAGCTCGAGGAGGCGTCGGACCCGGAGGCGCGGCGCGCCGAGCTGATCGCCGACTACAAGGAGCGCTTCGCGAATCCGTACTCCGCGGCGGAGCGGGGTTACGTCGACGACGTGATCGAGCCGCGCCGCACGCGGCCCGTGCTCATCGACGCCCTCGAGACGGCGCTGACGAAGTCGGAGGCGCGCCCCGTGCGCAAGCACGGCAACATCCCCTTGTAGAAGCATCGCGGGTTAGGCGTGCACCGCGGCCGGGTAGGCGTGTGGCATGACGAAAAAACCGCATCACGTTCCCGAGACACGTTCGCCGAACCGCGCGCAACGGCGCGGAAAGACGGTGGCCGCCGACGAGCAGCTCACGCGCGACCCGCATCCCCTGGAGGATCGGCGAGTCCCAGATCCACCGGCGGACACCGGTCGCCGCAAGCGCACCGCAAACGCCCCGGGCCGGAGCTGACGCCCCGCGAAGCGGGCTTCAGCCTGCGAGACCCGCTTCGCGCAGCGGCCTGCGGGCCCACGCGAAGTGCTGGCGGTACCACCCCGTCAGCTGCGCGAGGGCGACGCCGTACCCGGATGACTGGATGAACCACCCGTTGCCCATGTAGATGGCCATGTGGTCGACCTGCGACGGGCTCGAGTCGGGGCCCTTCGCGCCGAAGAAGAGGACGTCGGCGGGCTGGAGGTGGTCGAAGTCGATCAGCTCCGACCGCGGGACCTCGCCGCTCATCACGTACGTCGTCCGGCCGCGCAGCGTGTCGGCGAGGTCGCCCTCGCCGGGATAGCGCGTGAGCTTGTACACGCGCCACACGAAGCCGGAGCAGTCGTAGCCGCCGCGGGCGGGGACGCCGAAGTCCACTTCCGAACCGTCGCTCGTCCCGCCCCAGACGTAGGGCATGCCGATGCGCGCGACGGCGGTGTCGAGGATGCGCTTCTGCCACATGCTCAGCGTCGGGAGCGAGAACGTGTCGGCGAGGTTCTGCACGACCGGGACGAGCCACCCGGACGAATGGATGATCTGCGCGGCGGAATACGCCGCCTCCGCGCGCGTGGCCGGATCGTTCGGGAGCAGCTCGAGCTCGTCCTCGCGCGCGGGATGGTCGATGCGCAGCCCGAGCAGGCGGGCGGCGACCTCGGTGCCGAAGCGGGCGGGGATGTTCAGACCGGCGGCACGCGCGCCCCGCGCGTACTCGGCGGCGGCGGCGGACAGCCCGACGCCGTCGACGAGCTCCGCGTCCAGCATCGTCATCGTCGCGTCCGCGTTCGGGTGCGCGACCGTCGGCGGCTGCGGGGGCGGCGGTGGCGGCGCCGTTGCGACCGTCGTCGTCGTGACGGGAGCAGTCGTCGTCACCGGCTCGGTGGTGGTGGTGGTGGTCACGGTCGTGGTCGTCGGCGTCGTGTCGGTCGTCGTGGTCGTCGGCACGGTGGACGTCGTCGTCGTCGGGGTCGTCGTCGGCGGGACGGGAACGACCGGCGCCGGTTGCGGCGGCGCCAGCAGCTGCTGCAGGCCGAACACGAGATTGGCGAGCGCCTGGTCGGTGAGATTCGCCGTCGGCCGGAACGTCGCGGGGGACTTCGCGCCCATCAGCCCCGCGCTCGTGACCACGCGGATCTCCGGCAGCGCCCAGTCGGCGGCGGCACGATTCGACGCGGCGGCAGTCCCGACGGGCGCCAGCGCGAGCACGGCGGCGAGCACTGCTGTGTGACCCCTCACACGGTTTGGCATCGACGCCTCTCCCGCGGGACTTTAGTCTGCAAAGCGGTGGAGATCGAGGTCACTCCCGAGCCGACCGAGGACGAGCGCGCAGCCATCCTCGCTGCATTGGCCGAGGAGCCGGAAAAGCCTGCCCCGGCGCCCTGGGTGGAGGCCGAACCGCTGCCGTAACCCGAGCGCCCCTCGGGACGTTTTCACTGCATGTTCGACGAGTGCATCCGCTGCAACACGGCGCCCGCCGTGGACGAGCTCGGATATTGCGGCCATTGCCACTGGGCCGTTCGCGCCGAGATCGAGGAGGGCTTCTACCAGTTGCGCGAGTACCTGCGCAGCTGGGCCCGCTTCGAAGACTGGTGCGCGTCCAGAGGCCTGGCGGCTAGACGGTGACGCGTCTGCGAAAGAGCGCCGGCGCGCTGCGCGCGTAGTCGAGCCCGGACGCCCACGTCAGGGCGACCGCGACGAGCATCGACCACCACGCGACGCCGGTGCCCCACGCGCCCGCGGCCGCGAAGCCGCCGATCGCCGCCGCGACCGCCTGCGCCCATGTCTTCAGCTTCCCGAGGTCCCGCGCGGCGATGACGATGCCGCGCTCGATCGCCGCCTGCCGAAGCCCGGTGATGAGCACCTCGCGCACGACGATGGCAGCGACCATCCACGCCGGCACGACGTGCTGCCCGACGAGCATCACGAGCGTCCCGAGGACGAGCACCTTGTCGGCGATCGGATCGAGCAGCGAGCCGAGCGGTGACGTCCGCCCGTGCCGCCGCGCGAGCTGCCCGTCGAAGAAGTCGGTCGTCATCGCCACGCAGAAGACGGCCGTCGCCCAGTAGGCGTGGTCGGCAAACGGCCACGCGAAGAGGACGACGACCACCGGCACCGAGAGAGCACGGGAGACGGTCAGCTGATCCGCGGGGCTCACGACAGGGGACAATACGGTGCACACATGTTCGACAAGGTCCTGGTCGCCAACCGCGGGGAGAT
>JAFALP010000081.1 GCA_019234175.1 Actinomycetota bacterium
GACGGCCTCGTGGCGCGCACGCCGAGCGAGAGCGACCGGCGGCGCGTCGGCCTCACGCTCACGGACGGCGGCCAGCGGCTCCTCCGGCGCGTGCGCTCCCGCCGCACCGCGTGGCTCGCTCAGCGGCTCGGCCGTCTCGAGCCGAAGGATCGCGCCGCCATCGAGGCGGCGGTCGAACCGCTGTGGGGTCTGCTCCGAGAGGGCGAACGCCGGTGAGCCGGACGTTCTCGAGCCTCCGGTACCGCAACTACCGCCTCTTCTTCACGGGCCAGCTCATCTCGCAGACCGGCTCGTGGATGCAGCGCATCGCACTCGGCTGGTACGTCCTCGACCTCACGCACAACGACGCGTTCGCGGTCGGGGTCATGGCCTTCGCGCAGTTCCTGCCGTACACGCTCTTCGGCCTCTTCGCCGGCGTGATCACGGACCGGCTGGACGCGCGGCGCCTCGTCCTCGCGACGCAGGTCGGGCAGACGATCTCCGCGGTCGTCCTCACATGGCTCGCCCTCGCCCACCTGGCGCAGCCGTGGATGCTTTACCTCATCGCCTTCGTGAACGGCACCGTCCTCGTCCTCGACGTGCCCTCACGGCAGCAGCTGACCTACCGGATGGTCGGCCGCGAGGCGCTGCCGAACGCGATCGCGCTCAACTCGAGCCTCTTCAACGCCTCGCGCGTCTTCGGCCCGTCCGTCGCCGGGATCCTCCTCGGCTTCGCCGGCGTCGGCGCGTGCTTCCTCGTCAACGCCGTCAGCTTCGTCGCCGTTCTCGGCGGGCTGCTCGCGATGCGCACGCGCGACTTCTTCCCGCTGGAGCAGTTCGACCGGCCGCGCATCCTCGCCGGAACGCGCGAGGGCCTCGCGTACGTCCGCCGGCAGCCGCGCATGCTCACCGTGCTCGCGCTGACGCTCGTCCTGAGCACGTTCGCCTTCAACTTCAACGTCACGCTTCCCGTGCTCGCCAAGGTGACGCTGCACGGACACGGCACCGTGTACGGGTTCCTGTCCGCCATCTTCGGCGCGGGCGCGCTCGTCGGCGCGCTCGTCGCCGCCTCGCGTGCGCGCGCGTCCGCCCGCACCATGCTGATCGGCGCCCTCGTGTTCACGGTGGCGGAGACGCTGCTCGCGTTCGCGAACAACGAGTACGCGGCGGGACTGCTGCTCTTCCTCGTCGGCGCCGGCTTCACCGCGTGGTCTGCGAACTCGAACGCCTCCATGCAGCTTGCGGCGCCCGACCGGCTGCGGGGCCGCATCATCGGCCTCTACTTCTACGCGTTCAACGGCACGGGGCCGCTCGGCGGGCTGCTCGCCGGCTGGCTCTGCGCCAGGGGCGGCACCGAGCTCGCGTTCGGCGTGGCGGGAGTCGCCGGGATGGCCGGGGCGGTCGGCGCGGCCGCCGCCCTCCGCCGGCGCCGGATCGAGATTCCCCGGCCGGCCCCAGCGACGTAGGCTTTCCGGCGTGTCGCCGGTGCTCGACGTCGACGGACTGCACATGCACTACGTCGAAGAGGGCAGCGGCGAGCCGGTGCTCCTCCTGCACGGCGAGCCGACGTCGTCCTTTCTCTGGCGCAACCTCGTCCCGCCGATCGTGGCGAGCGGCAGGCGCGCGGTCGCGCCCGACCTCATCGGCTTCGGCCGCTCCGACAAGCCGGCCGACATCGGCTGGTACTCGTACGACCGGCACGTCGCGTCGGTCGAACGGCTCGCTGCCGAGCTCGACCTGCGTGGGATCACGCTCGTCGTGCACGACTGGGGCGGCCCGATTGGCCTGCGCTTCGCCGTCGAGCACGAGGAGCTCGTCGACCGGCTCGTCATCCTCGACACCGGCATCGGCGGCGGCCGTCCGCCGAGCGACGAGTGGCCGCGCTTCCGCGAGGTCGTCCGCCGGATCGGCGCCGCCATCGAGCCGGCGCGCCTCGTCGAGGCGGGCACCGTCAACGGGCTCAGCGACGAGGTGCGCGAGGCCTACGCGGCGCCTTTCCCCACGGCCGAGTCGAAGGCCGGCGTCCTCGCCTTCCCCGAGCTCGTGCCCGCCGAGCCGGAGCACCCGAACGCGGCTGCGATGAACCGCGTGCGCGAGGCCCTGCGCTCCTGGCAGAAGCCGGCGCTCGTCGTCTGGGGCGCGGGCGACTCGGTGCTGCCACCGGCGCACGCCCATGCGTTCGCGGCGCTCGTCCCGGGTGCAGGAGAGCCCGTCATCCTCGAGGGCGCCGGGCACTTCCTGCAGGAGGACAAGCCGGAGGAGCTGGCGAAGACCGTTCTTCGATTCCTCGGCTGAGGACTACAGTTGACAGGGGGACGATGCGCGTTTCGCGTGACTCTCGGCTGGTCGTGGGCGCCCTGGGCGTGCAGCTCGCGCTGAGCGCGATCTACTTCCTGTTCCCGCGCTACGGGATCGTCCAGTACACGCTCTACGAAGTCTTCGCCGGCGTCGCCGTCGCCGCCATCGCCTACGGCGTCCGCCGCTATCGCCCGATGCCGTGGGCGCCTTGGGTCGTCTTCGCGACCGGCATCGCGGCGTTCATCAGCGGCGACATCTTCACCGACGTCCACCCGAACGCCACCTCGCCGTCGAGCGCCGACGTCTCCTACCTGATCGGCTACCCACTCCTCGCGGGAACGGTGGTGATGCTCGTCGTCGCGTCGGGCGGGTATCGCCGTTCCGGAGCGCTCGTCGACGCGACCATCGTCACGCTCGCGTTCACCGTCTTCCAGTGGATTTACGTCATGTACCCCGCCGTGCATGCGTCGGGGCCGCTGGGCGGCAGGGTCGTCCTCGGGATCCTCTATCCAATCATGGACATCGTGCTGCTCGGCGCCGCGGCGGGGTTCTTCGTCACGCCGGCGTGGCGGACGCCGGCGTTCGCCCTGCTCGTGCTCGGGATGGCGACGCAGCTGATCGGCGACACCGCCATCAGCCTCTCGCCCGGGTACAGCGGCGCCGGGTGGACCGACTGGCCGTTCATGGCGTCGTACATCTTCTGGGGCGCCGCGGCGCTCGACCCGTCGATGCGACGGCTGGGTGAGCCGTCCCCGCGGGCGGTCGGAGGCGTGAGCCGATGGCGGCTCGCCGTCCTGACCGCCGCGCTCCTGTCGGTGCCGATCGCGCGCGTGATCGCCGACGTTCAGGGTCGCATGATCGGCGTCTGGGTGGTGGCGGCGCTCTGGAGCGCGATCTGCCTGCTCGTGATCGCGCGTATCGCCGGGATCCTCGGCTCGGTGGAGCGCGCCCGCGGCCTGCTCGCGGAACAGAACGAGGAGCTCATCCAGGCGGACCGTTTGAAGGACGAGTTCATCGCGCTCGTCTCGCACGACCTGCGCACGCCGCTCACGTCCATCATCGGCTATGTCGAGCTCGCGCTCGACGACGGCTCGGACGCGCCGCTGGACGAGGAGCGCCGCCGCTACCTCGAGGTGGTCGCGCGCAGCTCCGACCGACTGCTCCGGCTCGTGGACGACCTGCTCCTCGCCGCGCGCCTGCAGTCGGGCCGCTTCGCGCTCAACGTCGCGGAGACCGATCTCCAGAAGGTCGCGGAAGAGGTGCTCGACGAGATGCACGGGCGCGCGGAGCGCAAGGGCGTCTCGCTCTTCATCGCGTGCGACGGACCGATGATCGTCGAAGGCGACCGGCGGCGGCTCATGCAGCTGCTCGACAACCTCCTCTCGAACGCGATCAAGTTCACGCCGCAGGGAGGCCGCGTCGAGCTCCGCGTCGAGCGCGCGCTCGGCGGTGCCGCGCTCGAGGTGCTCGACACCGGCGTCGGCATCGAGCCCGGCGACGAGGAGCGAATCTTCGACCGCTTCTACCGGTCGGCGAGCTCGGTGACCGAGCATGTCCAGGGAACCGGTCTCGGTCTCTTCATCGCGCGCGCGATCGCCGAGCGCCACGGCGGATCGCTCGTGGCCCGGCGCCGCGAGAACGGCGGCAGCGCATTCCGCGTCGAGCTGCCCGCGCATGGCATCGTGTCGTTCACCGAGACCGAGGGGGAGCTCGTCGCATGACCACGGTGCTCGTCGCAGAGGACGACGACGACATCCTCCTCCTCGTCGCGACGAGGCTGAAGCGGGACGGCTACGACGTCGTCACCGCGCGCAACGGCCGGGAGGCGTTGACGCTCGTGCGCGAGCGCAGGCCCGACATCGCCGTCCTCGACATCGGCATGCCGCCACCCGACGGCCTCGAGGTGATCAAGCAGATCCGCGAGGACGACTCGCTCGCCGGCACGCGGGTGATCCTTCTCACCGCGAAGGCGCAGGCAACCGACATCCAGCGCGGCATCGACGCGGGCGCGGACGCAGACGTGAGCAAGCCGTTCTCGCCCGCGGAGCTGGCCGCGCGCGTCGCCTCGCTGCTCGAGGGCTAGGTCGTTCCCGGCGCCGTGTAGCGATAGCCGAACCCGCGCACGGTCTCGATCGGCACGGAGTCGGGCTCGTCCGGCTGCAACTTGCGCCGCAGATAGCCGATGTAGAGCTTCACCTGGTCGCCGCCGACGCCGTACGCGTCTCCCCAGACGAGCTCGAGCAGCTGCTCGCGGCTCAGCACCTGACGTGGGTTGCGGACGAACGTGGAGAGAAGGCGGAACTCGAGGGGCGTCAGCTGCACCTCACGGTCGCCAACGGTGACGCGGCGCTGGCCCCAGTCGATGGTGAGGTAGCCGTCGCCGTAGGAGTCGGCTTCGTCCCCGCGGCCGCCGCGCGCGGAACGGCGGAGAAGCGCCTGCACGCGCGCGATCAGCTCCTGGCGGCCGAAGGGCTTGACGACGTAGTCGTCGGCGCCCGCGTGGAGGCCGCGCACGCGCTCGAGCTCGTCGGCGCGCGCGGTGAGCATGAGCACCGGCACGTCGGACATGTCGCGGATGCGATCGAGCATCTGCCATCCGTCGAGCTCGGGCATGGAGACGTCGAGGATGACGAGATCCGGCCGCTGCGCATGGAACTCGCGCATGCCGTCGCGCCCGTCCGGGGCCTCGTACACGACCGCGCCCGCCCGCTCCAGGAGGGTCCGGACGAGGCCTCGGATG
>JAFALP010000204.1 GCA_019234175.1 Actinomycetota bacterium
CCTCTCCGACCCGAACGGAGCGCGCTACCAGGCTGCGCCACACCCCGAGGTGAACGAGGCGCCAACGTTAGCGGCAACGCGGCAAAGCCGCGTCGCCTTGACAGTCGGCGTCGCAAGCGACGCCGACGCGACCCGAACGGAGCGCGCTACCAGGCTGCGCCACACCCCGAAGCCGAGACGCTAGCCGAAGCCATATGCGCCCGGGAACCGCTCGGCGAGCAGCTGCACGAGCGTCGAGGCGGGCAGCCCGACGACGTTGAGGTAGTCGCCGTCGACGCCCTCGACGAGCGCCGCGCCGCGACCCTGAATGGCGTAGCCGCCTGCCCGCCCCTCCCACTCGCCGGTTGCGAGGTACCACGCGAGGTCGCGCGGCGTCAGCGCGCGGAACGTGACGTGCGTCGTCTCCACGCGCAGCTCCTCCCATGCGGGCGTGCGGAGACAGAGACCGGAGACGACCTCGTGCACCTTGCCGGAGAGCAAGTCGAGCATCTGCTCCGCCTCGCCTTCGCTCGCCGGCTTGCCCAGAACCCGCCCGCCGCAGCGAACGACCGTGTCGACGCCGAGCACCGGACGATCGCCCCCGTCGACCGCGCGCGCCTTCCCGGCTGCATGCTCCAACGGGTCGTCGCCGAGCTCCTCGTAGTCGGGCGCGACCACCTCGAACGGAAGGCCGAGCTGCGTGAGGATCGCGCGACGCTGCGGCGAGGTCGATGCGAGGAGGATCGGCGGCGTCGGCGGGACGCTCACCGCTTGCGCGCCACCCAGATCTCCTCGTCGGGCCACTTGCGGCCCCACGCGGCCGTGACGTAGTCGTAGTACACGGGATCGGTCGCCTCCTCCGGCGCCTGCAGCTCGTGCAGCGCCTCGACGTCGAACCCGGTCTCGCGCAACAGGTGGATCCACCGACCGTGCGGGAGGTGGAACTCCGTGCTCGAGTCGTCCGGCCACGTCGTGCGATAGAGCCCGAACAGCGGCTGGCGCAGCTGCTCGCCGACGTTCCCCTTGTCGTCGATGCAGAGCATCATCAGGTTGGAGTTCGTCAGGAAGACGAGCCGGCCGTTCGGACGCAACAGCCGTGCCGCCTCCGGAATCCAGCGATACGGGTCGGCCCAGAGCGACGCGCCGTACTCGCTGACGACGAGGTCGAACGACGCGTCGGGAAGCGGCACGCTCTCGCCCGGCGCCTCGACGAGCGGGAACTCGATCCCGGTCTCGCGCATCATGCGGCGCGCCGTCTCGAGCTGCGCGGGCGTCGGATCGACACCCACGGGTCTCGCGCCTCGCTTCGCCAGCCACGCGGAGACGTACGCGGTGCCGCAGCCGAGCTCGACGACGTCGAGGCCGGCGACGTCGCCGATGGCGCCGACCGACGACTCGGGGACGTTGAAGACGCCCCAGCTCATCTCCTCGCGCGACCACGCCCGCGCGGCGGCGGCGTCGGTGTGCTCCGCGTTCGCCTTCGTCCAGAGGGCGACGTTCGCCGCGAGCGTCTCAGGCGAGCTCATCGCCGAACCAGAGCGCCACCTCGCGGGCCGCCGACTCGGGCGAGTCGGAGCCGTGCACGAGGTTGTCCGGCATCGACGACGCGAGATCGCCGCGAATGCTTCCCGGCTCCGCGTCGGCGGGATTCGTGGCGCCGATGGTCTTGCGCATGGTGGCGATCGCGCCTTCGCCCTCCACGACGAGCGCCCACGTCGGCCCGGAGGTGATGAACTGCACGAGCTCGCCGAAGAACGGCTTCTCGCTGTGCTCGGCGTAGTGCCGCTCGCCGAGGTCGCGGCTCGCCGTCAGCAGCTTGCCGGCGCGGACGGTGAAGCCGCGCGCCTCGATGCGGCCGAGGATCTCGCCGGACAGGCGGCGCCGGACCGCGTCCGGCTTGATGAGGATCAGCGTCCGCTCGACTGCCACGGCGGCGGACTATAGACGGACGTGCCGAGTGAATCGGCACGTCCTCTTATGGTCGGACGTCCCAAGAGGACGTCCTTGGGACCGTGGTGCCCGGCGCATCGATGGGTGTCTCGCAGTAGGGACAGACCTGCCAGAGCGCCTCCAGCGGCGCGCGGCAGTTCGTGCATGCCTGCCGGAGCTTCGTCGTGCAGATCGGGCAGACGAGGAAGCGTGAATCGACCTCGGCGCGGCACACCGGGCAGACCAGGTCGTGCCGCGACAGGCGTTCCTCCATCGCCTTGATCTCGAGCTCGCGTTCGCGCACGTCCTCGAGATACTCGGGCGGCCGGAACAGCATGTAGACGAGCGGCCCGACGTACGGCACGAGGCCGAGGAGGACTGCGAGCGAGACGAGCCACGGATCGACGATGCGGCGCCGC
>JAFALP010000273.1 GCA_019234175.1 Actinomycetota bacterium
ATCCGAGCATCGTCGACGGGACGGTTTCGTGCGAGGACTCTGACCCGTCGACGTGGTCGGAGAATCAGCAGAGCGGCGGCAAGGGGATCTGCATTGTCTACGGGATCGCGGCGCAGCCGGCCGGCCAGGCTGCTGCTCCTACATCGACGACAACCGCAGCGGGGGCTGGGACGACCCCGTCATCGACACCTTCGGGAACCGGGTTGTTCACGGTGTCAAGCGGCATCACGGCTGAGCTCAAAGTCGCGAAGATTCCGGGCTTTCCGAAGGCTCGAGAACTCACCGTCGTGAATGGAAGCTCTAAGCCGATCACCTACATGATCGTGCAATTCGTGAAGCTCGAGAAGTCGGCATACAACCCTGATGGCACGATCAACATCGCGAAGGCGATCCTCGGTCACACGAGCGAGGAGATCACCAAGCTGGGCATCGTTGGCCAAGACCCCGTCAACGGCCAGAAGCCGCTCGACTGGTGCTACCTGTCGGGGGGAATGGTGTGCAAGTCGACGATTAGCAACAACTTCATCATCAAGCCCGGTGAATCGGCGACCTTGACGATCCTCGACTACGTCGGGAACGGCGACGTGGCACAGGTGACGACAAACCACGCCGAGGCGGTCGGGTACGTGAAGCTGTCGGGCTAGCGGAGATAGCGATTCCGGACCGCACGGGATGTAAATATCCGATCGTGAACGGAAGACACCTTTTGCCGTCGTCGCGATTGCCGCGTTCGTGGCCGTGTTCGCCGAGGGCGCACTCGCGGCTCCGCCGTCGTGCAGCCAGATTCCGTACGGCCCGCTCCAGCAGGCGCTCGGCATGAAGCCACCTACGCCGTCGGCGAGCACGGGAACGGCGAACGGCCAGCAGACCACGAGTTGCACGTTCGGAACGCTCAACATCACGTTTACGAGCGGCGAGACGCCGGCGAAGTTCAACTCGCTCCTCAAGTCCGAGAAGGCCGCGAACAAGAGCTTCCTACAGGCCAATCAAGGTCAGTATCCCGCGTTCGTCGTCATAGGCACGAACAACACAGTCGTGAACGGGAAGACGAAGACGACTCCCGCGGCGTTCTTCAACGCCCTCGCCAAGAACACGCTCGTCACGATCAGTGGGGGCACGACTGTCGCACAGGACGAGAAGCTGGGAGCCGCGATCCTCCCGCTCGTCAAGTAGCAGCAGCTGATTCCCATACATCAACGCGACGACAGCCTGAGGTGGAGCTGGCGAAATTGCTCGCCCGTTTTACGTAAGGCTGTTGCCTCAGCTGAAATCGTGTCCCGAGGGGGGAACGTACGTCCGTTGCCACTTTCGTTGCCACCCCGAGCACGTTGGAGTAATTTGCAAAGGCCTAAGGCGTCTGTTTTGGCGATTTGCAGGTATTTCGTCGATGGGCCGGGCAGGGATCGAACCTGCGACCTTGGGATTAAAAGTCCCCTGCTCTACCAACTGAGCTACCGGCCCAAGCACCCCAAGCGTACGTAGCGTGGGAGTTTGCGTGACTGCGAATACGCAATACTCAGGACGTGGGCAAGGGATACGCAGAGGGGTCCGCGGTCGAGGAACGTCTCGCGGCGCTCGAACGCGGAGACGACCTGGCGTCGGCGCTCGACGTCGGCCGCTCGGCGGTGTACGGGTCGACCGACGACGAGCCGGAGCGCCACTTCCTCGGCTGGGCCGACGAGGTCGATGCCGACGAGCTCTTTGCCTCAGGGCGCGCCTGGGGGATCCAGGTCGTGCGGCAGCGCCGCTAGGTCGCGCTCCCAGTCGTCGAGGAGGCCGCCGACGTGGCGGCGTTGCGTCTCCGTGAAGTCGAACAGTGCGACGACACGCCGCGCCTCGGCCGGATCTCCGTTCTCGATCGCCGCCTCGAGGCGTTCGCGCAACGGTTCGGATTGGCGCAGCTGGCGGCGCAGCCAGCGGAGGAGGCTGACGCGGGTTGCGCGGCTCAGAGCCACAGCGTCCTGATCTCCTCGCGGCGATCCGCGACGAACCCGAGGCCTTCGTAGAGTTGCGGCGCGCCCGTCGGGTTCGCCGCGTCGACCTTCAGGCCGATGCGCGAGACGTTGCGCCGGTGGAACTCGGAGAACGAGTGCAGAAGCAGCGCCTTCCCGAGCCCGCGTCCGCGATGCGACGTGCGGACGGCGATGTCCTTCACCCAGCCGCTCCGCCAGTTGAGCACGCAGCCGACGAGCTCGCCGTCCTCCTCCGCGAGCCACCAGACGGCCGGGTCGAAGTCGTAGTCGCCGGTCATCCAGCGCACCCAGTCGTCGAGCGGCTGGGGCGCGTACGCGTCGTCCCAGCCGGCATAGGCGTGGTCGAGCAGCGCCTTCACTGCTGCAGCGTCGCCCGCCTCGTAGGTGCGGACGTGCACGCCGGCCGGCCAGGTGGGTGCCGGCGATCCGCCGTCGAGCCGCTTCCACATGCGCACGATCTCCGTCTCGCGTGCGAAGCCGTACGTGTCGACGACGTCGATGAGCGCGATGTCGTCGGGAGAGACGAACACGCGGAGCCGCTCGAAGTCGAGCTCGCGGGCGCGCGCCAACGCGCGCTGGAGCAGTTCGTCCCCGGCGACGGGCGCCGCGTGCGTCAGCTCCTGCGACGGCGAGATCGCCGCGTAGCCCACCACGCGACCGTCTTCCACTGCAACCCAGTGGTCCGCGCCGACGCTGAACGACGGAAGCTCCCAGTCGACGCGAACGTGCTCCGGCCGCAGGTCGGCGATGCCGTGCACGGCCCGCTCGCGCGCCGCGAGCAGGTCGACGACGGCGTCGAAATCGTCCCATCCGGCGGCCCGCACCTCCATACGAGGATTGTCGCGGCCCCGCGGCTACGCTGCGCGCAGGCCCCCATCGTCTAGTGGCCTAGGACGCCGGCCTTTCACGCCGGTAGCGCGGGTTCGAATCCCGCTGGGGGTATCGCCGGGTTTCTAAGCGCAATCTCAGCTTCGTATGCTTACCTGCCGGGGTGAGACGGTTCGTGCTCCCCGGTCTCCTCGTCTGCCTGGTGGTACCTGCGGCCGCGAACGCGGGTCGCGTCGGCTGGAACGAGACGGCGAAGGTCGCCGGGAAGCGCGTCATGACCTACCGCGTCGACACGCTCAGCGTCGGCTCGGGGAGCTGGACGGCGCACGTGTCGTTCAAGAACATCTCGAGCAAGACGATCAAGGTCGGCTCGCAGTTCGGGCTCGCGTTCTACCTCGACCCGAAGGCGGAGGACCTGACGGCTGCGGTCGGGTTCGCGCAGGCGACGAAGTTCTCGACGCCCACGCCGACGACGCTCAAGCCCGGGGAGTCGTGGACGGGCGAGATCGGCGGCTCCGGGTCGCTGTCGAGCGGACTGCACGTGTACGCGCGCGTCGTCTTCGGTCCGTTCACCGGTGTACCGGGTGAGAGCTCGTCGATCGTCTGGATCACCGACCACAGGACGACTGTCGACACGAACACGAAGGCGCCTCCGACGGCGACGGGGCCCGTGATCTGAGAAACTCGCTCGCCGTGTGGAGGCGAGCGTCGTTCGGGGCGGCGCTCCTCGCCGCCTTCGCGGTCGCGTTCGGACTCGGAGGTGCAGGGAGCGGTGCCGACGGGCCGTGGCCCGACGCGCAGGTTGCCGCGCAGTGGCCGACGTTCGCGTCGGTTCCGGCTGCCGAGTCGGGCGGCGGCGTCTCGGGCTGGAACGGCGTGTTCTGGGGGTGCGTGCCGTCGTCGCGCGTCAGCGCCGACTTCGCGTGCGAGTACCGCGATGCGCAGGCGCGGACCGGCTATGTCTGCGTCGCACCGGAAGCCGTCGATGCGCCGATCACCCCGATCGCGATCGACGCCCGCGTCGCGCCGGACGACCCCACGTACGCCGGCGAGCCGCCCACGAGCGTCTGCTACTCGGCGCTCGCGTATCGCCTCAGCATCGGCTGATGGGCCTGGCAGGATGAACGGCACGCCGGGCGGTTAGCTCAGCTGGGAGAGCGCCCGCCTTACAAGCGGGAGGTCGGCGGTTCGATCCCGTCACCGCCCATTTCCCGAACCGAGCGCAAGCTTTGCCTCTCGACGGGATCTTCGCTTCCATGACACGACTCCTGCTCGCGACGGCGCTCGCGGCGCTGCACGTCAGCGGGAACCGGCTCGTCGACGGAGGCGGCCATCCGGTCGCGCTGCACGGCGTCAACCGCTCCGGCACGGAGTACGCGTGCATCCAGGGGTGGGGCATCTTCGACGGGCCGAGCGGCGCGGCGTCCGTCGCGGCGATGGCCAGCTGGCACGTGAACATCGTGCGGGTTCCGCTGAACGAGGACTGCTGGCTCGGCATCAACGGGGTGAAGCCGCAGTACGGCGGCACCGCGTACCGGCGCGCGATCGTCGCGTACGTGCAGCTCCTGCACCGCTATGGGATGGACGCCGAGCTCTCGCTGATCTGGGCCGCGCCGGGAGCGAACCGCGCCACGTACCAGTCGGGGTCGCCCGACGCCGACCACGCGCCCGCGATGTGGCGCTCGCTCGCCGCGACGTTCGCGCACGATCCCGCCGTGATCCTCGCGCCGTGGGGGGAGACGATCGTCGACCCGAACTGCTTCCTGCGCGGCGGTGTGTGCGAGGCGACGTACGGACCGCACAACGTTCCGTACCGGACAGCGGGCATGCAGCAGGCGGTGAACACGATGCGCGCCGCCGGCTACCGCGGCGTGATCGCGATCCCCGGCGTCGACTACGCGAACGACCTCACGCACTGGCTCGCGGACGAGCCGCGCGACCCGCTGCGCCAGCTCGTCGCCGAGGCGCACGTGTACGGGAAGAACATCTGCTCCGACGTCGCGTGCTTCGACCGCACGCTTGTACCGGTCGCCGCGAAGGTGCCGCTCGTCCTCGGCGAAACCGGAGAGAGCTACGACGACTCCGACTGCGGCTCGAGCGAGATCGCGACGATCATGGGCTGGGCAGACGCGCACCACATCGGCTACGAAGCGTGGACGTGGGACACGTGGGGGAACTGCGGCGCGCTGATCGACTCCTACGCCGGCGCACCGCGCGGCGCGTACGGCCGCTGGGTGAGGGCGCATTACACAGCTAACTAGGCCTGGTCGACGACCACCGGCTCACGCGGCTGCTCCGC
>JAFALP010000208.1 GCA_019234175.1 Actinomycetota bacterium
CGTGACCGGTCGTATCGAGCAGGGCAAGATCGAGGTCGGCAACGAGGTCGAGGTCATCGGCATCCATCCGGAGACGACGAAGACGGTCGTCACCGGGCTCGAGATGTTCCAGAAGACACTCGACTACGCGCAGGCCGGCGACAACGCGGGCGCACTTCTCCGCGGCATCAAGCGCGAGGAGGTCGAGCGCGGCCAGGTCGTCGCGAAGCCGGGATCGATCACCCCGCACACGCACTTCAAGGCCGAGGTCTACGTCCTGTCGAAGGACGAAGGCGGTCGCCACACGCCGTTCTTCAACGGCTACCGGCCGCAGTTCTACTTCCGCACGACGGACGTGACCGGGTCGATCAAGCTGCCGGACGGCCAGGAGATGGTCATGCCGGGCGACAACACGAACATGGAGATCGAGATGATCCAGCCGATCGCCATGGATCAGGGTCTCCGCTTCGCGATCCGCGAGGGCGGCCGCACCGTGGGTGCGGGTGCCGTCACCGAGATCATCAAGTAGAGAAGGACGGGACGCGCCGGTGCCTCAGCAGAAAATCGGAATCCGCCTGAAGGGCTACGACCACCAGCAGGTGGACAAGTCCGCGAAGGACATCGTGGACACGGCTCAGCGCACCGGCGCCACCATCACCGGTCCCGTTCCGCTGCCCACCGAGAAGAACGTCTACTGCGTGATCCGGTCGCCGTTCATCGACAAGGACTCGCGGGAGCACTTCGAGGTGCGCACGCACAAGCGGCTGATCGACATCCACTCGCCGACCCCGAAGACGGTCGACTCGCTCATGCGGCTCGACCTCCCGGCCGGCGTCGACATCGAGATCAAGCTTTAGATGACCACCTTCTTCGCATCTCGCACTCGCATGACGGCTGCAAACCGTCGCATCGCCGCGTCCTCGGTCGCGTCCGTAGCCTGCGGCTACGACCGCTCCCTGCGTCCTTGCGCTGCTCGGTTTTCGCCGTCCTGCGAGCACGATCTGCTCAGGCGGCGGTCACGATGAAGGGGATCCTCGGAAAGAAGCTGGGGATGACGTCGCTCTTCGACGAGGAGAGCGGCGCCGTCACCCCGGTGACGGTGATCGAGGCGGGCCCGTGCCCGGTCGTCGCCGTCCGCACGCCCGATCTGGACGGCTACGAGGCCGTGCAGCTCGCGTGGGAGCCGGTGAAGGAGCGCAAGGTCTCGAAGGCCGAGCGCGGCCACCTCGCGAAGAACGGGGTGAACGACGCGTATCGGCATCTCGTCGAGTTCCGCGGGCACTTCGCCGACGCGGTGCAGGGCGAGAACGTCACGGTGGCGATCTTCCAGCCCGGCGACAAGATCAAGGTCGCCGGCACCTCCATCGGCAAGGGCTTCCAGGGAACGGTGAAGCGCCACCGCTTCAACCGTGGCCCGGTCACGCACGGCTGGCACAACATCCGCAAGCCGGGCTCGATCGGCGCGTCCGCGACGCCGTCGCGCGTGTTCAAGGGCATCAAGATGGCCGGCCGCATGGGCGGCAAGCGCGTCACGCAGGTCGGGCTGACCGTGCACTCGGTCGACCTCGACCGCAACCTGCTGCTCGTGAAGGGCGCCGTCCCGGGCCCGAAGAACGGCATGGTCGAGATCCGGGAGGAGTCGTAGTGGCCGCTCCCAAGGCACCGCTGCTCGGCGGCGCGAAGAAGGACGTCGCGCTCGACGAGACCGTCTTCGGCGCCGAGGTGAAGCCGCATCTCGTGCACGAGGCCGTGCGCGCGGAGTTCAACGCGCATCGCCAGGGCACGCACGCGGCGAAGAGCCGCGGGCTCGTCTCCGGCGGCCGCTCGAAGCCGTGGCGCCAGAAGGGCACCGGCCGCGCACGCGCCGGCACGATCCGTGCCGCGCAGTTCACGGGCGGCGGCGTCGTGTTCGCGCCCCAGCCCCGCGACTACGACCTGAAGGTGAACAAGAAGGCCGCGCGCGCAGCACTGCGCGCCGCGCTCAGCGACCATGCCGCCGGCGGCACGCTCGCGCTGCTCGACGACGGGTCGTTCGACGCGCCGTCGACGAAGTCCGCCGCGGAGCTGCTCGCGAAGTGGGGCGGGGAGACGCCGGCCGTCGTCGTCGTGAACGACCAGGACGACGCCGTCGCGAAGTCGTTCCGCAACCTCGACCGCGTCGTCGTCACGCTCCCGTCCGAGCTCGAGGTGTCCGAAGTCGTGTGGGCGCGCTCGCTGCTCATCAGCCAGGCGGCGCTGCCGCTGGTCGAAACGAGGGCGTCGTGAGCCTGCATCCCGGCCAGGTGCTCCTCCGTCCCGTCATCTCGGAGAAGAGCTACGAGCAGATCACGCAGAACCGCTACACGTTCAAGGTGCACCAGGACGCGCACAAGACACAGGTCCGCCAGGCGGTCGAGCAGCTGTTCGACGTCAAGGTCGTGTCGGTGAACATCGTCAAGGTGCAGGCGAAGCCGAAGCGGCGCGGCATGTACAAGGGCGTGCGTCCCGGCTGGAAGAAGGCCATCGTCGAGCTGAAGCCCGGCGATTCCATCGAGATCTTCGAGGGGGCTCAACTCTGATGCCGGTCCGCAAGTTCAAGCCGACGTCCCCGGGGCGGCGCTTCATGTCCGTCTCGTCCTTCGACGAGATCACGAAGTCGAAGCCGGAGAAGAGCCTGACCACGCCGGCGCCGAAGAAGGGCGGCCGCAACAACAACGGCCGCATCACGACGCGCCACCAGGGCGGCGGTCACAAGCGTCTGTACCGCGTTATCGACTTCAAGCGTCAGAAGGACGGCGTGCCGGCGAAGGTCGCCGCGATCGAGTACGACCCCAACCGGTCGGCGCGCATCGCGCTGCTCCACTACGCCGACGGCGCCAAGAGCTACATCCTCGCTCCTTCGCAGCTGCGCGTCGGCGCCACGGTCGAGTCCGGTCCCGCGGCCGACATCAAGGTCGGCAACGCGCTCCCGCTCGAGAACATCCCCACCGGCACGCTCGTGCACAACGTCGAGTTGAAGCCCGGCAAGGGTGGGCAGATGGCGCGCTCCGCAGGCTCGGGCATCCAGCTCGTCGCGAAGGACGCGGGCTACGCGACGCTGCGCCTCCCGTCCGGCGAGATGCGGCGTGTCCTCCTCACCTGCCGCGCAACGGTCGGCCAGGTCGGCAACGTCGACCACGGCAACATCACGGGCGGCAAGGCAGGTCGCAGCCGCTGGCTCGGCAAGCGCCCGTCGGTCCGCGGCGCCGCGATGAACCCTGTCGACCACCCGCACGGCGGCGGGGAGGGCAAGTCGAAGGGCGGCCGCCATCCGGTCACCCCGTGGGGCGTGCCGACGCTCGGCAAGC
>JAFALP010000404.1 GCA_019234175.1 Actinomycetota bacterium
ATCTCGAGGTCGACGCCGTCGACCGCGACCACGTCACCGTAGACCCGCCGGATGCCGTTCAGGCGCACCGCGGGCGCTGCGGCCGGGGCGTCCGCCTCAGGCCTAGTCGGCGCCGTCGTAGCCAAGCGCGTCCTCGAGGATGGCGAGCCCCTTATCGAGCTCGGCGTCGGTCGCCGACAGCGGCGGCAGGAGCCGAATGACGTTCCCGTCGAGCCCGCACGACAGGAGGATGAGCCCGCGGTCGCGCGCGTCGGCAACGACGCGTTTCGCCTCTGTCGCGTTCGGCTCGGCGAGCTCGAGCGCGAGCATCGCGCCGAGGCCTCTGACCTCGCCGACGATCGGCTGACGGGAGGCGATCTCGTCGAGACGCGTGCGCAGCAGGCGCGCGATCTGCTCCGCCCGCTCGCGGAAGCCGGGCGCCGACAGCTCGTCCAGTACCGCCGCGGCGGCCGCGCACGAGACCGGGTTGCCTCCGAACGTCCCGCCGAGCCCACCAGGGTGGACCGCGTCCATGAGTTCGGCCCTGCCGGTGACGGCCGCGAGGGGAAGGCCGCCGCCGAGCGTCTTGCCGGAGACGAGCAGGTCGGGCTCGACGCCGAGGCGCTCGATCGCCCAGACGGTGCCGGTGCGGCCGCAGCCCGACTGCACCTCGTCGGCGACGTACAGGACTCCGTGCTTCTCGCAACGCGCCTTCAGCGCCTGGACGAAGTCCTCCGGCATGGGGATGAAGCCGCCCTCGCCCTGCACCGGCTCGAGCACGAAGCACGCGACGTCCTGCGGATCGACGTCCTGCTTGAACAACAGGTCGAGCCCGTGCAGCGCGTCCTCGACCGACACGCCGCGGTACGGGTACGGAGCCGGTGCGCGGTAGACGTCGGTCGCGAGCGGGCCGAAGCCCTGCTTGTAGACGAGCTTCGACGTCATCGCCATCGTCAGGTTCGTGCGGCCGTGGAAGGCGCGATCGAACACGACGACTCCGGCGCGGCCGGTGGCAGAGCGCGCGATCTTGACTGCGTTCTCGACCGCCTCCGCGCCCGAGTTGACGAGGATCGACTTCGTCGCCGCCTCGCCCGGCCACAGGTCGTCGAGCCGGCGGCAGACCTCGACGTACGGCTCGTAGACGCCGACCATGAAGCACTGGTGCAGGAACCGGTCGACCTGCTCGTGGATGGCGCGGACGACGCCGGCGGGCCCGTGGCCGAGGTTCTGGCACGCGATCCCGCCACCGAAATCGAGGTATTCGCGGCCGTCGGCGTCCCAGATCTTCGCCCCCCAGGCGCGGCCGACGACGAGGTCGGAGGCGGCGATCCCGCGCGGGACGTACCGCTCCCGCTCCACGAGCACGTCGTGGGCGGTCTTCTCCTCGACCCTCATGGAGCGAGCCTACCGCGTTATGTTCGACCGCGATGCTTCGCCGGGCCATCCTCGCCGCCGCGGACGACCCGAGGGTCAGGCGCTTCGTCAACAAACACGGGATGCGGCTCGGAGCCTCGAGATTCGTCGCGGGGGAGACGCTCGACGAAGCGGTCGTCGTCCTTCGCCGGCTGAACGAGCGCGGGCTCTGGGCGAACACGACCATCCTCGGCGAGGGCGTCACCGACGAGAACGAGGCGGGCGCGGTCACGGCCGAGTACGAGGTGGTGATCTCGCGCCTCGTCGACGAGGGCCTGCGCGCGAACGTCGCGCTGAAGCTGACCCATCTCGGCCTCGAGCTGGGGGAGGAGGTCGCCTACCGGAACGTCGAGCGGCTCGTCGCGCACGCCGAGAGCCTGGGGACGTTCCTGCGCATCGACATGGAGCAGTCGTCGTTCGTCGATGCGACGCTGCGGATCTACCAGCGCCTCCGTGCGTCGGGGCACGACGGCGTCGGCACCGTGCTGCAGGCGTACCTGTACCGCACGCCCGAGGACCTCGACGTCCTCCTGCCGCTGAAGCCGAGCCTGCGGATCGTCAAGGGCGCGTATCTCGAGCCGGACACGGTCGCGATCCCGGACAAGGGCGAAGTCGACGCGGCGTACCTCGCACTCGTGGAGACGTCGCTTGCCGGTGAGGGCTACACCGCCATCGCCACACACGACGAGCGGATGATCGAGCACGCCATCCGGTACGCATCGGAGCACGGCATCCCGCGCGAGCGCTTCGAGTTCCAGATGCTCTACGGCGTGCGGCCGAAGCTGCAGCTCGAGCTCGCCGGGCGCGGATACAAGGTGCTCGTCGCGACGCCGTATGGCCCGGAGTGGTACCCATACCTGATGCGCCGGCTCGGGGAGCGGCCGGCGAATCTCCTGTTCTTCCTGAAGAACCTCGTGCGCGGCTAGGCCGGCACGTTCTCGACGTCCCGCGGCGCGACCGGCTCGCCGTCGACGCCGACGAACGCCACGCGCACCGGCGTCGCATCCGACGTGCGCCGGAGCTTGCGCGGCGGCGTGGGCGAGAGGTGCTCGTCGCCCCACTGCATGAGCGCACCGAGTGCGAGTCGCAGGTCGTAGCCCTTCTCCGTCAGGCGGTACTCGTAGCGCTCCGGGCGCTCCTGGTAGCGGACGCGCTCGAAGATGCCATGGTCGACGAGCTTCCCGAGGCGGTCGGTCAGGACGTTGCGGGCGATGCCGAGGCTCTCCTGGAACTCCTCGAAGCGCCGCCGGCCGAGGAACGCGTCCCGGATGATCAGGAGCGTCCAGCGCTCGCCGACGAGCTCGAGCGTCCGCGCGACCGAGCAGTCCTGGCCTTCGTAGTCGCTCCCGAGCATGGCTCCAGGATAGCAAGTTGCGTGACGCAACTCGAACCTGCTAATGTCGGTTTCGTCATGCAACGGAAATGGCTCGTCCTCGCAGTCACCTCGGTCGCCGTCTTCATGAGCTTCCTCGACGCGACGATCGTGAACATCGCCTTCCCGTCGATCCGCGCGTCGTTCCCGAGCGCGAGCCTGAGCGATCTGTCGTGGGTGATCAACGCCTACAACATCGTCTTCGCCTCGCTGCTCGTGCCCGCCGGCCGCCTCGCCGACCGGTTCGGCCGCAAGCGCGTCTTCCTCGCCGGCGTGCTGCTCTTCCTCGCGGCGTCGACGGCCTGCGGGCTGGCGCCGTCGGTTCCGGTGCTGACGGTGGCGCGTGCGATTCAGGCGACGGGCGCAGCGGCGCTCGTTCCGACCTCCCTGGGACTGCTGCTCCCCGAGTTCTCCCTCGGCGAGCGCGCGACGGCGACCGCTCTGTGGGGCGCGACCGGCGGCATCGCCGCCGCCACGGGCCCCGCGCTCGGCGGGATCCTCATCGACGCGTTCGACTGGCGCGCCGTGTTCTTCGTCAACCTCTTCATCGGGCTGCCCGCGCTCATCCCGGCGCGCCGGCTCCTGCGCGAGGTGCGGGAGGAGCGCGCCGCACCGCTTCCCAGCCCGGCAGGGATCGCGCTGCTCGTCGTCGCCATCGGCTCGCTGTCGGTCGGGATCGTCGACGGCGGCCAGTGGGGCTGGGGGAGCGGCCGCATCGTCGCCGCCTTCGTCGTCGCCGCGGTGGCATCCGTCGCGTTCGTCGTGCAGTCCGCGCGGTCGCCGCGGCCGCTCGTCGAGCTGTCGCTCTTCCGGATCCGCTCGTTCGCCGTGGCGACGCTCGGCGCGTTCATCTTCGCGCTCTCGTTCTTCGCGCTGCTCCTGTCGAATGCGCTCTTCCTCACCGGCGTGTGGCACTACTCGACGATCCGCGCCGGCATCGCGCTGACGCCGGGGCCGTTGATGGCCACGGCGTGCTCGCCGATCGCCGGGAAGCTGTCGGACCGGTTCGGCCAGCGACTCGTGGCGGTTCCGGGCGGTCTTCTGTTCGCACTCGGGACGCTGCTGTTCGCGACGCGCATCGGGGCCTCGCCGCACTACGCGTCCGCCTTCCTGCCCGCCACGCTGCTGACGGGGGCCGGGGTCGGGTTCACGTTCGGCGGCTTCGCGTCCGCCGCGGTGGCGCAACTCCCGCGCGACCGCTTCTCCACCGGCTCCGGGATCTTCTCCATGTTCCGGCAGCTGGCGGCCGTCATCGGCATCGCGCTGCTCGTGGCGCTCCTCGACGCGGGCGGATCCACGGTGGCGACGTTCCACCACGTGTGGGCGCTGATGATCGCCGGCGGCGTCGGGAGCGCGATCGCGGCACTCGGGCTCGGCCGCGTGCGCGCGCGCCACGTGCAGTCGGTGGACGACCTCGCCGTCGACACGTTCGAAGCCCTCGCGGACTGACTTGGTACCGTATGCCGCGTCGCGGGGCGTGGCGCAGCCTGGTTAGCGCGCCAGTCTGGGGGACTGGAGGTCCCGAGTTCGAATCTCGGCGCCCCGACTCGAATGGCTTATCTAAGCGGCAGACCAGGCAACAGGATCAACGTGACTGTACTTCCTTCCGCGGCATAGACTCGCGCCGCTTGGCAGCTGATCCGGCACGGCTCGTCCTGCAACTGATCAGGCTCTCTCGAGCGCAGTTCGACATGCGCTGCGCGGAGGACCTG
>JAFALP010000226.1 GCA_019234175.1 Actinomycetota bacterium
GGCCGGGAACGCGTCGGTCAGAATCGCCACCGAGTTGGCGATGAGGAACGCCGCGCCGATCCCCTGGACGATGCGGAACGCGATGAGCCAGTCGGCGCCGACCTGCCCGTGCATCCAGTCGATCGTGAGCAGGAGCGACGCGATCGTGTAGATGACGAAACCGAGGTTGTACATCCGGACGCGCCCGTACATGTCGCCGAGGCGGCCGAGGCTGACGACGAGCACGCTCGAGACGACGAGGAAGCCGAGGATCATCCACAAGAGGTAGAAGCTGTTGCCCGGCTGCAGGGGGTCGAGATGGACGCCCCGGAAGATGTCGGGCATCGCGATGAGCGTGATGGACGCGTCGATCGTCGCGAGCAGGACGGCCAGGGTCGTGTTGGAGAGGGCGATCCACTTGTACCGCTCGCGGTCGACGGGCACTTATACAGGTTACCTGTCGATTACACTATTCCGCATGCAGACCGCGACCGTCGCGGCGGACCTCCGCATCGTCCTCGGCCAGCTCGTTCGCAGGCTGCGGAACGAGTATTCGTTCTCGGTCACCGCCGCCGCGGTGCTCAGCCAGCTCGACCGCGAGGGTGCGCAGACGACGAGCGAGCTCGCGCACATGGCCCACGTGCGCCCGCAGTCGATGGCGCAGACGGTGTCGGAGCTCGAGGCGGACGGGCTCGTCTCCCGCCGGCCCGATCCCGCCGACGGGCGCCGCGTGCTCATCGAGATCACGGCGGAGGGTCGCACGCGGCTGCGCGAGGAGCGGCGCAAGCGCGAGAGCTGGCTCGCGGAGGGGATCCGGCAGCTCTCCGCCGACGAGCAGCAGACGCTCGTCGAGGCGCTACCGATCCTGCAGCATCTGTCCGAGCGCTAGGCGCTCGCGCGGGAGCGCGACTTCCGGCTCGTCCAGCTCGGGATGCCACCGCTTCTCCCACTCGACGACGAGCGGGACGTCTCCGAGCAGCGCGAGGCTCTCGCGCACGGGAACGTCGCCCTCGCCGAGCGGAACGAGCGTCCCGTCCGAGCGGGCGTCCTTCACGTGCACGAGGCGGATGCGCGGGCCGAGCGCGGCGACGACCTCCTCGGGCGATTCGCCCGCGCGGTGTGGATGGTGAAGGTCCCAGACGGCGCCGAAGGCCGGGTCGTCGACGCGGTCGAGCAGCGCGCCGACGAGCGCCGCGCGCGAGAAGGCGTCATGGGTCTCGAGCGCGACGGCGACGCCGAGCTCGTGCGCACGGTGGAGCTCGCCCGCGAGGCGCCGGGCGATGCCGGCGAGGTCGCTCGCGTCGCCGCCGAACACGCGCACGACCGGCGCGCCCCACGCCGCCGCCAGCTCGAGCGCGAGCGGCAGCTCCCGGCCGAACGGATGCGCCAGCTCGATGGACGTGTCCACGGAGACGAGCGGCACGTCCGTGCGCACGACCGCGCAGGACTCCAGGTCGAGCACGCGCAGCGCGAGTCCCTCGTAGCCGTACTCGCCGACGGCGGCGAGCGTGCGCTCGAGCGACCAGCCCGGCGCGGCGAGGCTCGAGAACGCGATCAGGAGCGGAGGTCCTCGAGCAGCGCGGCGTACGCGTCGCGGTCGACCGGCAGCCGCTCGGCCTCGCCCGTGTGCGTGGACAGCGTGATCGCGTTCGCCACTTCGAGCGACCAGATGGCGTCGTCCGCGGGCACGCGCGGAACGCCGCCCGAGCGCACTGCGGCGGCGAAGTCGAGGTGCAGGTCGGCGTGGTCGCCGTTTCCGGCGGGAAGCGTCAGGGGCTCGGTCACGCGATCCGGCGCGTCGAACATCCCCGGCGAGGCGGCGAGGTGCGCGGACACCGCCGGCTCGAACCGCTCGAAGGCGATCGTCTCGCCGACGATCTCGATGCGGCCGCGGTCGCCGACGAGCTCGATCCGCTGCAGGCCCGGCTCCGTCGTCGACACCGCCAGCGTCCCGACGGCGCCGTTCGGAAACTCGAGCAGCGCGGTGGCGGTGTCCTCGGTCTCGATCGGCTGCGAGCGCGTCCACGCCTTTCCCCACACGGTCGCGGGGGGACCGGCGAGATGGCAGAGGAGGTCGAGCGTGTGCGGCGCCTGGTTCATGAGCACGCCGCCGCCCTCGCCGGACCACGTGCCGCGCCAGCCCGCCGTCCGGTAGTAGCTGTTCGGCCGGTAGAGCGGATCGACGACGGACACGCGGATGAGCTCGCCGAGCTCGTCGACGAGATGGCGCGCGGCCATGATCACGGGCCGGAAGCGCTGCTGGAAGCAGACGCCGAGAAGACGGTTCGCGTCGTCGGCGGCGGCGATCATCGCGTCCGCGTCGCGCACCTGCACGGCCATCGGCTTCTCGACGAGGACGTGCGCGCCGGTGGCGAGCGCGTCGATCGCCACCGGGGGATGCGCGGGGTGCGGGACGCACACGACGGCCACGTCGAGCCCTTCCGCGAGCAGCTCGGCGTTGTCGGTGTACGCGGTCGTCCCCACCTGCGCGGCGAGGTCGCTGGGATCGTCGAGCGCGCTGATGCCCACGAGCTCGACGTCGTCGAGCGCGGCGATGCCGGCGA
>JAFALP010000398.1 GCA_019234175.1 Actinomycetota bacterium
GTTCCATTAGGTTGGGCTCTGTCCTGGTCTCGTCCCTGGGTGCAGCCAGCGCCCGATGAATCCATCCGCCGCAGCCGGCAAGAATTCCGAATACCAGCAGAACTAGCAGGGCGATCTTGGCTTTGGTCAGGAACATGGCTCGGGTCACTCCTGCCGCGAGGGCGGCGACGGGGGGGGAAATCATGCCGGCGGTCGGTCCGCCGGCCGCGACCAGGAGCCCGGAACGGACGGTAAGCCGGACGAGCGCGATCTGCACCCGACGCTTCGCTGCCACCGCGGACTCGAGCTCACGGCCGATGCGCCAGCGCACGCCTATCCTCCGACGCCGCAGCCTGCGGTGATCGAGAGATTCGTGACCGGTCGCAGCTCGGCGCCGTTCGGCAGCTCACCGCGCGTCGTGCGGACGGCGTCCCAGTAGCCGACGCCGGAGATGTCGATGCTTGCGCCGAGAAGCTGCCACTGCGCCGTCGCCGGCGGCTTGCAGTTCTGCGTGAACGCATCGCGCGCGGCGACGATCCCCGTGCGATCGCGCGAGTCCTTTCCGAGGCATTGCGGGTTGGGCAGGTAGGCGTCCATGTACATCCCGCTCGGGATGTCGAAGAGGACGAGGACGATGTCGCCATTCGAGGCGATTCGATAGCGGTCGACGGTCGCGTGCACCTGCCAGGTGTGCAGCTGGAAGTTCGTGTTGCGCCGAAGGCCGATCACCTGCGGTGTCTGCAGCTTCGCGATGTCCGGCACGCTCGTTTCGATGCGGTCGAAGTGCACGAGCTTTCGCTGCGCGTCGGCGAGCGTCATCAGCCGCCACGGCTGACCGCCGCACCACGGCCCCGGGGCGCGGCTCTGCTCGCCGGCGCGTGCGGCGGCCGACGCGGCCAACGCCGCGACCACGAGCATCAGGATGAGGCGTACTGGGCGACGCATACCGATGCGGCGCTGACGATACCGGCGCCGCCGACGGAGCTTTGAAAATCCGGCCCTAGGCCTGCGGAATGCGGGCTTCGAGGGCCGCGGTCACGGCCTCGCGCACGGGCTCGAGCTCGATGCGGTCGAGCACTTCCTGGAAGAAGCCGCGGACGATCAGGCGCTCGGCTTCGTAGCGGGGGAGCCCGCGGGCCATGAGGTAGAAGAGCTGCTCGCGGTCGACGCGGCCGACGGTGGCGCCATGGGTGCAGCGGACGTCGTTCGCGAGGATCTCGAGGCCGGGGATCGGCACCGCGTGCGTCGTCGGGCTCAGCATGAGGTTCCTGCACTCTTGGTACGCGTTCGTTTTCTGCGCGTCCTTCTCCACGCGGATCATCCCGCGCCACACGGCGGTGGCGTGGTCGCGGAGCGCGCCCTTGAACGCGAAGTCGGATTCGCAGTCGGGCGCGATGTGCTCCTGGAACGTGTCGTAGTCGAGATGCTGGTCGCCGTCGGCGAAGTACGCGCCGGTGACGCGCGACGTCGCGCCGGGACCGGCGAGGTCGTTCTGGATGCGCGTCTTGCCCTTCTTCGAGCCGAACCCGCCGGCGACCCAGTCGAGCTCCGCGTCGCGCTCGACGCGCGCGTGGTGCGAGGCGAAGTGCCACGTCTCGCGCGAGAGGTTCTGCAGCGAGACGTACTCGAGCTTCGCGTTCCGCTCGACGAACAGCTCGGTGACGGCGTTCGAGTAGGCGGCCGTGTCCTCGGACGGGGACGCGTACTCCTCGATGATCGACGCGCGCGCGCCCTCCTCGGCGACGACGACAAGGCGCCAGAAGGTCTGGCCGGTGGCGGCGATGCGGACGTACAGCGGCTTCTCCAGGACGACGCCCTTCGGGACGACGACGAGCAGGCCGTGCTTCCACATGGCCGCGTTGTGCGCGGCGAACTTCTCGTCCCAGCCGACGAGCGAGTACAGCTTCTCGGAGTCCTCGGGGAGCGGCGCGAACGTGACGCCTTCCGGCGCGCGCTCGATCTCGATCCCGTCGGCGGTGACGGTCGCATACCCGGACACGTCCAGCTGGACCAGCTGTGGAACATCCGTAACGGGGTCTGGCCCCGTGACGGAAAAGTCACGGGGATCGAACCCGGCCAGGTCCGTGAAGCGCCAATGCTCCTCGGTCGTGTCGGGAAGCGGCAGGGCCTCGTAGGCGGCGAGGGCGGCGTCGCGACTCACGGTGCGTATCTCCGGTGCAGCATGAACTGATTGCCGTCGGGGGCCTTGAAGAACGCCATGTGGCAGACGCGCG
>JAFALP010000016.1 GCA_019234175.1 Actinomycetota bacterium
AGCAGCTCGCGCCGCACGACGTCGTCACCGTCGCCAAGTCGGTCCCGCGTGTCCCCCTGGTCCGCGAGGGGCTCCGCGCCGGCGAGAAGGTGCAGGCGTGGAAGCTCTTCTACTCCATGCTCCTCTATTCCGGGAACGACGACGCGCTCGCGCTCGCCATCGCCGCCGGCGGCGACAAGTGGACGTTCGTGCGGGAGATGAACGACGAAGCGCACCGGCTCGGCCTCCACGACACGCACTTCGTCTCGCCGAGCGGCGTCGTGGACGTCGACAACTACTCGAGCGCCTGGGACATCGCCGCGCTCTCACGCGTGGCGATGCGCAACGAGCGCTTCCGCCGGATCGTGCGGACGAAGATCATGCACGTCTCCTGGAGCGCGCCGACGTACTCCAAGGTCTACGTCAACAACAACCTGATGCTGCGCGAGTATCCGGGCGCGAACGGGATCAAGACCGGCTATACGCACAAGGCGGGCGACTGCCTCGCCGTGTCGGCGACGCGCCACGGCACGACGCTCATCGCCGTGCTGCTGAACGACCCGAACATGTACGTCGACGGAACGAGGCTGCTGAACTTCGGCTTCAGTGCCGCCGCTGCGAGCCCGTAGCCTCGGTCTCGTCGGCGATCTCCGCGCGGATCTTCTCGAGCGAGCGGCGGATGAGGCGGGAGACGTGCATCTGCGAAATGCCGACCTGCTGGGCGATCTGCGACTGCGTCAGCCCGTCGAAGAAGCGCAGCTGGAGGATCTTGCGCTCGCGCTCGTCGAGCGCGCGGAAGCCCGGCGCGAGGACCGCCCGGTCCTCGGAAACCTCGTACTGGTGCTCGATCGTCCCGATGGACTCGAGCGGGTCGAGCTCGTCCTCCCCGTCCCCGCCGCCGGACGAGAGCGACAGCGACGAGTACGCGCGACCGGACTCGAGCGCCTCCACCACTTCCTCCTCCTGCGCGCCGGCGGCGCTCGCGAGCTCGGGGATCGTCGGCGAGCGGCCGAGCTGCACGGTCAGCTGCTCGACGAGCCGCGACAGTTGCACGTTCAGCTCCTGCAGGCCGCGCGGCACCCGCACCGCCCAGCCCTTGTCGCGGAAGTGCCGCTTGATCTCGCCGATGATGTTCGGCGTCGCGTACGTCGTCAGCTCGACGCCGCGGTTGACGTCGAAGCGGTCGATCGCCTTGATGAGCCCGATCGCACCGATCTGGACGAGGTCCTCGAGCTGCTCGCCGCGGTACGAGTACCGGCGGGCGAGGGAGCGGACGAGTGACATGTACTGCTCGATGAGCTGCTCGCGCGCCTGCAGGTCGCCCTGCTCGTGGTAGCGGCGGAGGAGGATCTTGTCGTCGACGCGCGGCACAGCTACCCGCCCGCCTTGCTCAGCTCGACCCACGCGCTGCCGTTGCGCTCCTCGATCTCGAACGAGTCGGTGACCGTCTCGAGGACGCGGCGGATGGTCAGCTCGTTCCCGTCGCGGTCGATCTCGTCGACGAGCGACGCCGGCAGCGGGCCGACGGTCGTGCTCAGCTTCGCGTCGTCGATGACGACGCGGACGTTCACGTCGCCGTCGTCGTCGCGTCGCGAGAGCAGCGCGTCGAGCGCGACCTGCAGGTCCTCGAGCGTGTCCATCGTCAGGTCGAGGCGCACGGCGAGGCCGCCGACGACGAGATGGATGATCGGCCTGAAGTCCTGCTGCGCCGGCACCACGAGCGTGATCTCGTCGCTCACGAGCCTCCTCCGGCGTCGTGGAGGTCTTCGAGCAGCTCCTGCTCGCGCCGGGCGGCGGCGTCCTTGCCGGCCTGCACCGCGTGCTTCCAGTCGCGCTTGGTCTTGAAGTCGGCGGCGCCGTACGTCAGGCCGGCGGCCAATCCGGAGACCTTCTGCACCGGCCGGGTCACGGCGTGGCTCACCGTGCGCACGGCCGTGTCGACGCCCTCGACGGCGTCGACGGCGCTGTCGGTCATCTTGTCGACCTTGTCCAGCTGCTTGTTGACGCGATCCACGCTTCCCCCGACCTTGTTGATCACCGGCAGGATCTCCTGCTCTGCCCCTCCGATGAACGCGGAAAGACGGCCCGCGGTTCCGGCCAGGCGCACCAGCAGGTACGCGAAGCCGAGCCCGACGGCGAGCAGGAAGAGGGCGAGGGCGAGTCGCCAGAGATCCCCCCAGGTGAATGCGGCGACGAGCATTCCCGGCCGATCCTACCCTCAGGCCGCGGCGGCCACGATCCCGCAGCCCACCACCGCGTCGCCCTCGTAGAGCACGGCCGCCTGCCCGCGCGCGACGCCGAAGACGGCCTCGTCCAGCTCGAGCTCGAAGCCGTCCGCCGTCGGCGACACCGTCGCGGGGACGGTGAACGAGCGATAGCGGAGCTTTGCGTCCACGCGACCCACGGGGACATAGAGCGCACCCTGCGCCCGAATGCGCCGCCGCGCAAGTGCTTCGTGCGGGCCGACGACGACGGTGTTCGTCGAGCCGTCCGTGTCGAGCACATACAGCGGACGCTCGGCGACGACGCCGATGCCGCGCCGCTGGCCGGGCGTGTATCCCCAGACGCCGTCGTGCGCACCGACCGCGCGGCCGGCCGCGTCGACGATGGCGCCGCGGGCGGGAGCGAGACCGTGGCGCGCGAGGAACGCTCGGTAGTCGTCGCCCGCGAGGAAGCACGCCTCCTGGCTCTCGGGCCGCTTCGCGACGGCGAGGCCGGCGCGCGCGGCCTCGGCGCGCGTCGCGTCCTTGTCCTGCTCGCCGAGCGGGAAGACGACCCGCTCGAGGTGCTCGGGGTCGAGCTGGGCGAGCATGTACGACTGGTCCTTCACGCTTGCGGCACGCGCGAGGAGCCTCCGGCCCCGATGCTCGACCGTGCGCGCGTAGTGACCGGTCGCGAGACGGTCGCAGCCTGCGCGGGTCGCGAACTCGAGCAGCTCGCGGAAGCGGAAGCTGCCGTTGCAGTGGATGCAGGGGTTGGGCGTCTCGCCGCGCGCATAGCCGTCGACGAAGCCGGTGACGATCTCGTCGTGGAACGCCTCGCGCAGGTCGAGCGTCACGTGCGGCAGGCCGAGCCGGTGACAGGTCTCGCGCGCGGCGATGACCGCTTCCGGCGAGCAGCACGCACGCTCGGCGTCGGGCCCTTCGGGATCGAGCCACAGCCGGAGCGTCACGCCGACCGCGTCCGGCAGCGAGCGCAGCAGTGCGACGGCGCTGTCGACGCCGCCGCTCATCGCCACCGCGGTGCGGCCTGCCTTCGCGTCGGCGCGGAAGATCGGGCCGATCGCGTTCGCGAGCGCGTCGGCGGCGAGCGTCTCCCCCGGAACGGCTGCCGCCTCGAGCAGCGTCAGGCCCGTGAGCCCGGGCACGTCGGCGTCGACGATCCGGTCGCCGTCCACGAGGAGGCGGGCGCTCGCCCACTCCCCGTCGCGGGTGGAGTCTCCGAAGGCCTCGATCATGGGAAAAAGGTGGGCCCGGAACCTAGGGAACCTGTCGAAACAGGTGGGTACCCTGCCGCCGCGAAGACGGACGCGGGTTCCCTTCATGGTGCTGTTGGTTCACCATTCGGCCCGGACCCGCCTCCACTCTACCGCGTGAACCGCCATTCGATGCGCTGCGTCCCGTCCACGCGCAGGAGGTCGGCGAGCGCAGGGGTCAGGTCGAGGCCGCGCCCCGACGGCACGTGGCCGCGGTCGATGACGGTGGTGAGCACGGTGCGGTCGCCGAAACGGAGGTAGAGCTGGACGCCGCACGGGAGCACGGGCACGCCTACGCCCATGGTCGTCGTGCCGACGGCGACGCCGCACGCTGTCGGCCGCGCCGGCTTCCACGCGGCGGCGAGGGCACTCGTCCACGGGCCCGCGCCCGCGGGGAGATCCTGGTGATGCCGGTGATGGCCGACGGCGATCGCGACCGCGACGGCGAGGACCGCGAAGGCGGTGAGGTAGGCCGCCCGGCGCGCGGCCGGGGCGGTCACCCGCCGACGATGGCGCCGAAGCTCTGGCGGACGAGCTCGTCGAAGTCGACGGGCAGCGTCCCATCCGGCCCGGCGAAGTCTCGGAGATACATGAGCAGGAACGTCCGCTCCTCGTCGGCCATCGGGTCCGCGCCGGCGTGCTCGCGCGCGACGCGCTCGAGGTCCCAGATGTTCCATGTGCGCGGGGCGGCCGCCACGGGGATGGCGACGACGGGCGCGGCGACGGGTACCGGCTCCGGCGAAGGAGGCGGCGCCGCGACCGGAACGGGCGCAGGCGCAGGCTCCGGGACGACGGCGACGGCCACCGGCACCGGCTCGGGGACCGGCTCCGGTTCCGCGCGGATGACGCGCACCGTCTGCTGCGGACCCTCCGCCACGGCGGGCGCCGGCCCCGGCAGCGTCTCCGGCGTGTGGCTCCCCCGGCCCGAGTACCACGCGACGCCTTCGACGGCGAGCACGAGGACGTAGGCGACGGCGCCGGCGCCGACGATCGACGGCCAGCCGAGGCCGGACTCGAGCGCGATGACGGGGACGGCGACGAGGAACGCAGCCTCGACGACCGTGCGTGGGCCGAAGAGCGGCTTCATGTCCGGAAGGTTACGGCTGCGACTCGGACGGCTCCGAGCTCTCCGGCTCGGACTCTGCCTCGTCGCCTGGCTCGTGGTCGTCCTCCGGCGCCGCCATCGACGCCGCCGGCGGCGCCTCCTGCTCCTTCGCGTCGTCCGCCGAGCGGACGATCGCGGCCACGGCCTGGGCGAGCGCCTCCTGCCCGAGCCCGGCCGCCTTCAGCAGCTGCTCTGCGCCGTCCTGTGCGCGCGCCATGACCGCCTGCGCCTGCGTGCGCGCCCATTCGAGCTGCTGCTCGACCTCGGCGCGGGCGCTGTTCGTGAGCTCGGTGGCCTGGTGGCGGGACTGCTCGAGGAGCTTCGCGCCGCGAGCCTCCGCCTCCTGGACTTCGCGCGTCGCATCGGCCTGCGCCTTCGAGAGGAGATCCTTCGCCTCCTTGCGCGCGGTGCTCAGCGTCTCGGCGCGCTGGCGCTCGGCGTCCTGCCGCACGCGGTCGATCTCGGCCTCCTGGGCGCGGATGTCGCGCTGGCGCCTGGTGATCTCCTGCTCCGTTCGCGACAGCTGCGCGGCGGACGCGGTCTGCGCGTCGCGCTCGATCGTGTCCGCGAACTCGGCGGCGGCGCGGACGAGATGGAGTGCGTCCATGCGGATCGCATGCCCGCCTGCCTCCGCATCCGAGCTCTTCTTGCTGCCTGCGGCCTGGAGGACGCGGAGCTGAGCCTGGAGCTGCGCGACGTGGCGGCGGAACGCCTCGAAGGCCTCGCGCACGCGCTCGGCGTCGAGCCCGTCGCGCGCCTTCGGGATGTCCTCGACCTGCGGAAGCGCGGTCAGCGGTGTCGCGTTCGGCGCGGTCGCCATGCCGGGAGTATGACCTACTCGGCCTTCGGATTCACGATCGAGCGGATACCCAGCTCGCGCAGAACGCCGTCCGGCATCGTCGTCGGCGCGCCCGTGAGCGGATCGCTTCCGCTCGCCACCTTCGGGAACGCGATCACCTGGCGGATGTCGGGCTCGCCCGCCATGAGCGCGACCACCCGGTCGATGCCGGCCGCGAATCCGCCGTGCGGCGGCGCACCCATCTTCAGCGCGTCGAGCAGGAAGCCGAACTTCGCCTGCTGCTCCTCCTCGCCGAGGCCCATGACGCGGAACACCGCCTGCTGCACGGCGGCGTCGTGGATCCGGACCGAGCCGGAGCCGAGCTCCCACCCGTTCCAAATGAGGTCGTAGTGCTGGCTGAGCGCCGAGCCGGGATCGTCCTCGAACTCCTCGTGACCGGCCATCGGCGCGGTGAAGGGATGGTGCATGAACGTCCAGCGCGCGTTGTCCTCGTCCCACTCGAAGAGCGGGAAGTCGACCACCCAGTGCAGGACGTCGACGTCGTCGCGCGCGAGCTCCAGCTCGCGGCCGAGGTGCGTGCGGAGGCCGCCGAGGACGCGCGCCACGAGTGCCTCGTCGCCGGCGGCGAAGAGCGTCGTCGTGCCGGAGCCGCCCGCGAATGCGGCGAGCTCTTCCTCGGAGAGGAACTTCGCGATCGGAGAGCGGATTTCGTCGCCGTCGCGCACGAGGTAGGCGAGGCCCTTCGCGCCCCACTCCTTCGCGATCTCCTCGAGGCGGTCGAGCTCCGAGCGGGAGAACGCGCGCGGCGCGACGAGATAGCGGACGACGGGCGCGTTCGCGAAGACGCCGAACTGCGACCCGCGCGTGCGCTCGGTCGCGTCCTCGATCTCGAGGCCGAAGCGGAGGTCGGGCTTGTCGGTGCCGTAGCGCGCCATCGCCTCGGCGTACGACATCCGTGCAAACGGTCGCGCCGGCGGCTTGCGGCCGGCGGCCTCGAACGAGGCGACCATGCACCGCTCGAGCACGTCGAGCACGTCCTCCCGCTCGACGAACGACATCTCCAGGTCGAGCTGGCGGAACTCGAACTGCCGGTCGGCGCGGAGATCCTCGTCGCGCCAGCACGTGGCGATCTGGTAGTAGCGGTCGAGGCCGCCGATCATGCACAGCTGCTTGAAGAGCTGCGGCGATTGCGCGAGCGCATAGAACGTCCCCGGCTGCAGGCGCACCGGGACGAGGAAGTCGCGCGCGCCTTCCGGCGTGCCCTTCGTCATGCTCGGCGTCCAGACGTCCACGAAGCCGAGGTCGTCCATCGTCCGGCGGATCGCGTTGATGATGGAGTGGTTCAACCGCAGGTTGCGCTGCATGCGATCGCTGCGCATGTCGAGGTAGCGGTAGCGCAGGCGCAGGACCTCGTCGACGCTCTCGTCGCCGATCTGGAACGGGAGCGGCTCGGAGCGCGAGAGGATGCGCAGCGTCTCCACCTGCACCTCGACCTCGCCGGTGGCGATGTTCGGGTTCACCGCCTCGGGCGCGCGCTTCACCACGTCGCCCTCGGCCTGCAGGACGAACTCGTTGCGGACGTCGTGCGCGACCGGGAGCGTCTCCGGGCGGACGACGAGCTGCACGACGCCGGTGTGGTCGCGCAGGTCGATGAACACGAGGCCGCCGTGGTCGCGGCGCGCGTTCGCCCAGCCGGCGAGCTTCACCCGGCGGCCGGCCTCGGACGCCGTGAGCTCGCCGCACATGGCGTCGCGCCAGCTCACGCGAGCAGCTCCCGCAGCTCGTCGAGTT
>JAFALP010000038.1 GCA_019234175.1 Actinomycetota bacterium
CTTGCGGACGCGGGCATCGTCCTCACGGTGGACGAGCGCGACGAGATCGAGGTGACCGATCTCGGGCTGGGCGAGCTCGAGCACACCGGCGTCCAGATCGTCGTCTACGTGAACACGGAGCGCGTGTGCGCGATGGAGCTCGTGCTCTTTCCGCGTCAGATCTGCCCCGAGCACCGCCATCCGCCGGTCGGCGACAGCCCGGGCAAGGAGGAGACGTTCCGCTGCCGGACCGGCGTCGTCCATCTCCATGTCGAGGGCCACGAGGAGATCCTCCTCGAGCCGGGTGACCAGTTCACCATCCCGCCGGACACGCTCCACTGGTTTCAGGCCGGCGACGACGGCGCGATCGTGTCGGAGTTCTCGACGCAGAGCACCGATCAGTACGACGTCTTCACGGACCCACGCATCATTCGCTGAGCACGAGCGTCGCCTTGCCGCCGGTGTAGGCGAGCGCGTCCGCGAAGCGGTCGATCGGGACTCGAAGCCCGAGAAGCTGCTCGAGCGCCCCCGGCCACCGGCGTCGCATCCGGTCGAGCGCGTCGATGCCCGCGAGCCAGTCCTCGCGCCGCGCGTTGACGCTGCCGAAGAGCGCACGGTTCCCGAGCACGGTGTCGACGCCGATCGTGCGTCCGTCGAGCGACACCCGCTGGTCGCGGCCGTCGATCCCGATCAGGCAGGCGACGCCGCCGCGATGGAGACGGCCGAGGGCGTCCGCCATCAGCTGCGCGTTGCCGGCGCATTCGACCACGACGTCGAACAGTCCCAAGTCGGCGTCGCCGGCTTGGACGTACTCCGCCCCGGCTTCGGCGACGAGCGGCTTCGCCGGCTCGAGCGACGAGGTGACGACGTCGAACCCCTCCAGGCGCAGCAGGAACGTGACGAGGATCCCGATCGCCCCTGCGCCGGTGACGAGCGCGCGCTGCGGCGCCCACGGCTGCCGCCCGCCGACCGCCCGCACGTGACGGATCGCCCGCACGCAGTCCGACGTCGGCTCCGCGAGGACGCCGAGACGGCCGAGCTCGCACGGGATGGGGACGAGCTGGTCGGGCGCCTCGCCGACGAGCTCGCGCGCATACCCGTGCAGGCGCGTGATCCCGCGTTCGCTGTAGTCGCCGGTCAGGCACGAGTCCGGCGATCCCTCCGCGCACGCGAGGCAGTGGCGGCACGAACGGCGCACGATCCCCGAGACGAGATCGCCGCGGGCGAACCCGTGGCCGTCGCGCTCGACGACGCCGAGCACTTCGTGGCCGAGGACGAGGAAGTCCTCGCCCTCGGGCGCGACGCCGAAGAGACCTTCGACGATCTCGCGGTCGGTCCCGCACATGCCGAGCTCGAGCACGCGCACCGGCACCTCGGCCTCGGCGACGTGCGCGTCCACGTCCTCGACGCGCGCGCTCCCGGCGACGCCGGGCTCGACGACGAGCGCCTTCATCGCAGCACCGCACCTTCCGACGCAGGGCCGACGAGCGCGCGGTAGCGGGCGAAGACGCCCGCCGCCTCCGACGGCGGCGGCGACCACGCTGCGAGCCGCGCGGCGATCTCGGCGTCGTCCACCTCGAGGACGAGCGTCCCCGCGTCCGCGTCCACGGCGACGAGGTCTCCCTCGCGCACCGCCGCGAGGGGGCCGCCGCGATACGCCTCCGGTGAGACGTATCCGACCATGAGCCCTCGCGTCGCGCCGGAGAAGCGCCCGTCGGTGACGAGCGCGACCGAGTCGCCGAGCCCGGCGCCGACGATGGACGACGTGACGCTGAGCAGCTCGCGCATGCCCGGGCCGCCGGCCGGGCCCTCGTAGCGGACGACGAGCACGTCGCCGGGACGGACGGCACCGCCGCGCACCGCCGCCGCGCATGCTTCCTCGACGTCGAACACGCGCGCCGGTCCGCGATGCGCACGCAGGCCCGTGACCTTCACGAGCGCGCCGTCAGGTGCGAGGTTGCCGCGCAGCGCGCGCAGTGCGCCGCCGGGCTTGAACGGCCGCGCGACCGTCGTCAGCACCTCGCCGTCCGGGGCGGGCGCGCCGGCGGTGCGGTCGGCGAGCGTGGAGCCGTCGACCGTCGGTGCGCTCCCGTCGGCATTGCCCGCGGCGATCAGCTCGCGCAGCAGCGTGGCGGTGCCGCCGGCGCGACGGTAGTCCTCGGCGACGAAGCGGCCGCCGGGCACGAGGCTCGCGATCACCGGCGTGCGCCCGCTCGCGGCGGCCAGCTCGTCGAGCGTCAGCTCGACGCCGGCTTCGCGCGCGATGGCGAGCAGATGGAGCACGCCGTTCGTCGATCCGCCGGTCGCCGCGATGCCCGCCATCGCGTTGAGGAGAGCCCGCTTGTCGAGGAACGTGCGCGCCGTGGGCGGAAGCGTCGCGGCCAGCGCCCCTGCACGACGCGCGGCGTCGTCCTTCGACGCGCGGTCGTCCGCCGGGACGAGCCCGTCCCCGAGGACGGAGATGCCGAGGCAGTCGAGCGCGACCGCCATCGTGTTCGCCGTGAAGTGGCCGGCGCACGTGCCCGGGCCGGGGCAGGCGACGCGCTCGAGCTCGTCCAGCCGCGCGCGCGGACCGGGAATCGCCTCCCAGACGTCCTGGATCGTCACGTTGCCGGGGCCGCCGCGCATGGGGCCGCTGTAGAGGACGACCGCGGGCTTGTCGATGCGCGCAAGC
>JAFALP010000416.1 GCA_019234175.1 Actinomycetota bacterium
GCGAACTCGACCTGCTTCTGGGAGAGGTTGCCGTCGCTGTTCTCCGCGAGCAGCTTCGCGAGGATGAGCAGCGAGTTGAGCGGCGTGCGCAGCTCGTGGCTCATGTTCGCGAGGAACTCGCTCTTGTACTTCGACGAGAGCGCGAGCTGCTCCGCGCGCTCCTGCAGCGCCGTCCGCGCCAGCTCGATCTCGCGGTTCTTGATCTCGATGCGGCGGTTCTGCTCCGACAGGAGCTGCGCCTTGTCCTCGAGCTCGTCGTTCGTCTGTTGGAGCTTCTCCTGCTGCGCCTGCAGGAGCTCCTCCGAGGACTTGAGCGTCTGCGCCTGCGCCTGCGACTGGCGCAGGAGCTCCTCCGTCCGCATCGTCGCCTGGATGGTGTTGAGGACGATTCCGATCGTCTCGCCGAGCTGGTCGAGGATCGCGCGCTGCACGTCGGTGAACGGCTCGAACGACGCGAGCTCGATGACGGCCATCACCTGGTTCTCGAACAGGACCGGCATGACGATGATCGCGCGCGGCGTCGCCTCGCCGAGCCCCGACGAGACCTTCACGTAGCCGGCCGGAGGATCGTCGATCACAATCGACCGCTTCTCGAGGGCCGCCTGGCCGGCGAGGTCCTCGCCGAGCCGGAACGCGGTCGGCCGCCTGCGCTGCTTCAGCCCGTAGCCGGCGATGAGCCGGAGGCCGGTATCGGGGCCGTCCTCCATGAGGAAGAAGGCGCCGTACATCGCGCCGACGAGCGGGGTCAGCTCGGACATGATGAGCCGCGAGACCGTCTGCAGGTCGCGTTGGCCCTGCATGAGACCGCTGAAGCGGGCGAGGTTCGAGTTGAGCCAGTCCTGCGCGGCGTTGCGCGCGGTCGTCTCCCGGAGGTTCGCGATCATCTGGTTGACGTTCTCCTTGAGCGCGTCGACCTCGCCCTTCGCCTCGACGGTGACCTGGCGCGTGAGGTCGCCCTCCGTCACGGCGGTGGAGACGTCGGCGATCGCACGCACCTGCGTCGTCAGCGACGCCGCCAGCTGGTTGAAGTTGTCGGTCAGGTCCTTCCAGACGCCGCTGACGCCTTCCACGTTCGCCTGGCCGCCGAGCATGCCCTCGGTTCCGACCTCGCGGGCGACGCGCGTCAGCTCGGCCGCGAACGACGAGAGCTGGTCGACCATCGTGTTGATGGTGTTCTTCAGCTGCAGGATCTCGCCGAGGACGTCCACGGTCACCTTCTTCGACAGGTCGCCGCGTGCGACCGCGGTCGTGACCTCGGCGATGTTGCGCACCTGGCTCGTGAGGTTGTCGGCGAGCCCGTTCACCGAGTCGGTGAGGTCCTTCCAGGTGCCGCTGACTCCCTTGACGTTCGCCTGGCCGCCGAGGATGCCCTCGGTGCCGACCTCGCGCGCGACGCGCGTGACCTCGTCGGCGAACGAGGAGAGCTGGTCGACCATCGTGTTGATGGTCTCCTTCAGCTCGGCGATCTCGCCCTTGACGTCGACCGTGATCTTCTGCGTCAAGTCGCCCTTCGCGACGGCGGTCGTGACACCGGCGATGTTGCGCACCTGGTCGGTGAGGTTGCCGGCGAGCGTGTTGACGTTGTCGGTGAGGTCCTTCCACACGCCCGACACGCCGGCGACGTTCGCCTGGCCGCCGAGCTTCCCCTCCGTTCCGACCTCCTTCGCGACGCGCGTCACCTCGGCCGAGAACGCGCGCAGCTGGTCGACCATCGTGTTGACGGTCTCCTTCAGCTCGAGCACCTCGCCCTTGACGTCGACGGTGATCTTGCGAGAGAGGTCGCCGTTCGCAACGGCAGTCGTGACGGCGGCGATGTTGCGCACCTGCGTCGTCAGGTTCGACGCAAGGCCGTTCACCGACTCGGTCAGGTCCTTCCACGTCCCGCTGACGCCGGCGACCTGCGCCTGGCCGCCGAGCTTGCCTTCCTCGCCGACCTCGCGGGCGACGCGCGTCACCTCGTCGGCGAAGGACGAGAGCTGGTCGACCATCGTGTTGATCGTGTTCTTCAGCTCGGCGACCTCGCCGCGCACGTCGACGGTGATCTTCTTCGAGAGGTCGCCGTTCGCGACCGCGGTCGTCACCTCGGCGATGTTGCGCACCTGGGTCGTCAGGTTCGCCGCGAGCGTGTTGACGTTGTCGGTGAGGTCCTTCCAGACGCCGGAGACGCCGCGCACCTTCGCCTGGCCGCCGAGCTTGCCGTCGGTGCCGACCTCGCGCGCGACGCGCGTCACCTCGTCGGCGAACGAGGAGAGCTGCTCGACCATCGCGTTCACCGTGCGGCCGATGCGGAGGAACTCGCCCTTCACCGGGCGGCCTTCGATCTTGAGGTTCATCTTCTGAGAGAGGTCGCCCTCGGCGACCGCGTCGATGACGCGCGCCACTTCGGTCGTCGGGCGCGCGAGGTCCTCGATGACCGTGTTGAACGCGTCGAGCGTCTCCGCCCAGTACCCGTCGAGGCCGGCGGTCGACGCGCGCTCGGTCAGCCGGCCCTCGCGGCCGATGGCCCGGCCGACGCGGCTGATCTCCTTCGCGAGCGCCTCGCGGCGATCGGCCACCTCGTTGAAGGCGTGCCGGAGCTCTGCTCCGAGGCCGTGTCCGCGTTCCGGGAGGCGGACGGCGAAGTCCCCGTCCCGGGCGGCTTTCAGCGCGGAGAGGAGCTCGTCGAGCTCAGCGCGGGACACCACCTCGTGATCTCTGTCTCCGTTCCGCTCGCCCGCAGGGGTCGAACGTCGTCCGCGTCGCTCCGCGGTTGCCACAGCTGCCCCCGTTCAGTCGTGGTGTGAGCGGTCGAACGATAGGCCACGCCGGCCCGGGTGTCTAGGCCGTTCGGCCCACCGTTGCAAGTCGGTCTCTTATGCGTTGTCGAGGGCCTGCGCCAGGTCGGCCCAGATCTCCTCGGGCTCCTCGAGCCCGACGCTGAGCCGCAGGAGGCCGGCGGGGATGCGGTCGCCCTCCCAGCGGTGGCGGCTCTCGAGGACGCTGTGGACGCCGCCGAGCGAGGTCGCGTTCGTGACGAACCGCAGCGACGTCTCCACGCGGCGGGCGGCATCGCCGTCGGCGACGTCGAAGGAGATGAGGCCGCCGATCCCGGGATGGCGGACGAGCGCGACCTTCGGGTGGGAGCGAAGGCGCTCGGCGACGATCGTGGCCGTCGCGGTCTGGCGGCGGACGCGCACCTCGAGGGTCGGCAGGCTGCGCAACAGCAGGCGCGCGGGCTCCGCGGCCGGCGAGATGCCCGTCCGCGAGCGATAGACGCGGAGGCCCTCCGCCGTCGCCTCGTCGCGACAGACGAGCGCGCCGAGGAGGACGTCGTCGTGGCCGCCGAGGTACTTCGTCACGCTGTGCACGACGAAGTCGGCGCCGTGCTCGAGCGGGCGGAGCAGGATGGGCGTCGCGATCGTCGAGTCGACGACCACGGGTGCGGGATGGGCTGCCGCCGCCTCGAGATCGGGCGTCGTCAGCACCGGGTTCGCCGGCGCCTCGAGCCAGACGAGCTGCACGCCGGCGGGAGGCGGCC
>JAFALP010000432.1 GCA_019234175.1 Actinomycetota bacterium
CCGGGCACGCGGGTGAGCTCGACCGCGAACGTGAACGTCCGCGTCCTCCTGGCGGCGTCGCAGCCGGGCGTCGACGTCGCGTGCGCGTCGGGGATGCGCGTCGCCGACGCGACCGGCCGCTCCTTCGCGCTTCCCGCCCGTACCTACAGCGTCGGGCCGGGACTGGTCGTGCGGAAGCACCGGCTGCAGTCGCCGGTGGCGTTCTACTGCGGCGGCGGCCCGCTGGAGTGGGATGGACGCGCGTACCACGGCACGCTCGTCGTCCGCAGCGGCGGCGGACGGCTCGCGGTCGTCGACGCCGTCGACCTCGAGGACTACGTGCGCGGGGTCATCGCCGGCGAGATGCCGTTCCGCTGGCCGCTCGCGGCGCTCGAGGCGCAGGCGGTGGCCGCGCGGTCGTATGCGCTCGCGACCCTTCGACCCGGACGGTTCTTCGATCTGTACGCGGACGATCGCAGCCAGGTGTACGGGGGGATGGGCATGGAGACGCCGAGCACGCTCTACGCGGCGACGCAGACGGAGGGGCGGATCCTCACGTACGACGGCGTCGTCGCGACGACGTACTTCTTCTCGACGTCCGGCGGCCGCACGGCGAACGTCCGCGACGTGTGGCCCGGGCGCGGCGACGTGCCATACCTGCAGTCGGTCGCCGACCCGTACGACTCGGCGTCGCCGGTGCACGCGTGGGGCCCGTACGCACTCTCGGCGCAGGTGCTCGCTGCGCGTCTCGGCGTTCCGTTCGGCGCGCTCCGCGTGGTGCACAACGGCTCCGAGCGCGTCGCCACCGTGCAGGTCGGAAACGTGGTGCTCAGCGGCCAGCAGGTGATGCGTCTGCTGCACCTGCGCTCGACGTGGTTCAACCTCGGCGAGCTGACGCTGACGGACGGCCGGAGCTCCGTCGTGTACGGCGGGCGCGTCGACTTGGCCGCGACTGCATCGGGCGTTCCCGGCGCCGTCCTGCAGGAGTCGACCGGGCACGGGTGGGTCACCGTGCGCCGCGTGCGCAGCGGGGCGCGCCTCGCGGTGGCGCCGAAGGCTTACGCGATGTACAGGTTGTCAGCGGGACGCGTGCGCGGGCCCGAGGTGGGTGTGTCGGTCGCGCCGCGCGTGCACGTGCAGGCGGAGTCGGCGGTGCTGCTCACCGGGCAGGTGCTGCCCCGGTCGCGCGGCGAGGTGACCGTGTCCCGGTACGTCGGCGGCGGCTGGCGTGTCGTCGCGCACCCGCAACTCGACGAGCACGGCCGGTTCGCGACGCCGCTGCGCATACGCGCCGGCGGCTATCGCATCGACGTCGCCGGCGACGGCAGGCTCGCGCCGGCCTCGCGGACGGTGCGGATGACGACCCGCCTGCTCGCCTCGCTGCACAAGTAGGCTCCCGCGCGTGAACCCGACGTTCACGCTCGGCGGCGAGCTGGAGGTGCGCCGCCTCGGCTTCGGTTCCATGCGCATCGTCGACGACCGGGCCGAAGGGGTGCGCATCCTGCGGCGTGCGGTCGAGCTCGGCGTCAACTTCATCGACACCGCCGACATCTACGGCGCGGGGCGAAGCGAGGAGATCATCGCCGAGGCGCTCCATCCCTATCCCGACGGGCTCGTCATCACGACGAAGGGCGGGCTCGGGTGGGGCCTGCAGGACCGGATCCGCGACGGGCGGCCGGAGCATCTGCGCGAGGCCTGCGACGCGAGCCTGCGCAGGTTGAAGCTCGACCGCATCGACCTCTACCAGCTGCACCGCCACGATCCGGAGGTGCCGATCGAAGAGTCGATCGGCGCGCTCGAGGAGCTGCGCCGGGACGGGAAGATCCGGATGATCGGCGTCTCCAACTTCTCGATCGAGCAGCTGCGGCGCGCGCAGAGCGCGGCGACGATCGTCTCGGTCCAGAATCAGTACAACCGCGGACTGCTCACGTCCGACGACGTCGTCGACGTGTGCACCGAGCAGGGCATCGCGTTCATGCCGTGGGCCCCGCTCGGCGAAGGGCTCACGCGCGGCTCCGCCTTCGAGATCCAGTGGCTGCTCGACCGCTCGCCGGTGATGCTCGTCATTCCGGGGACCTCGAGCATCGAGCATCTCGAGGACAACATGCGCGCCGTCGCGTGACTGCAGATCAGCGCCCCGCCTCCTCCAGCTGCTCGCGGATCGTCGTGAGGGCGACGAGCCCCATGCGCAGGCCGTCGAGCTGCTCCGCCGTCAGCCGCGCGGCGAGCTCGCGGTCCACCTCTTCCACGCCCGCCCGCACCTCGGTCGCCGCCGCGCGTCCGCGATCGGTGAGCGCGATCGTCACCCGCCTGCGGTCGTCGGGATTCGTCTGCCGCTCGAGGTAGCCGCGGAGGACGAGCGTGTCGATCAGCTGCCCCGCGGCCTGCTTGCTGACCCCGAGCTGCCGGACGAGGTCGCCGGCGGCGACACCGTGGTTGCCCATCCCGCCGAGGATGAACGGCCCGTTTCGGGGGAGGTCGTCGAAGCTCGCCGCCGCCAGGCGCTTGCCGATGGCGACGCCGTAGGCGCCGCGCGCAGCGCGGAGAAGGGCGGGGATGACGACGTCGTCGTCGGCCATGTCGAGACGATATCGTCAACCATCTTGACGGTCAAGAATATTGACTACTCGAGCCAGCCGGGCTTTCGCCGCTCGAGAAACGCGCGGAGGCCTTCCTGTCCCTCCTCGCTCGTCCGCCGCTCGGCGATCCACCGCGCCGTCTCCGGCCCGTCGGGGCGCTCGCGCACGAGCCGCTTCGCCCAGCGCACAGCCTGCGGGCCGGCGGAGAGCAGCTCGCCGACGACGCGGTCGACCGCCGCGTCGAGGTCGTCGGCGACCTCGTGCACGAGGCCGATGCGCAGCGCCGTCTCGGCGTCGAAGCGCTCGCCCGTGAGGAAGTAGCGGCGCGCGGCGCCCGGGCCGATCTTCGCCAGCGCGAACGGCGAGATCACCGCCGGGATGATCCCGAGCTTCACCTCCGAGAACGCAAACACCGCGGCGGGCTCGGCGATGCCGATGTCGGCCGCCGCGACGAGCCCCGCGCCGCCCCCGAGCGCATGCCCCTGTACGCGCGCCACGACCGGCGCCTGACATGCATCGATCGCCTCCAGCATGCGACGCAGCGCGTTCGCGTCCGCGACGTTCTCCTCGAACGAGAGGTCGACGGACGAGCGCATCCAGTCGACGTCCGCTCCCGCAGAGAAGCTCGGCCCGTCGCCGGCGAGCACGACCGCACGCGTGCGCCCGACGTCGACGAAGGCCTCCGCCAGCTCGGCGATGAGCGCGGCGTCGAAGGCGTTTCGCGTTTCCGGCCGCGCGAGCGTGATGCGCAGCACTGCGCCGTCGCGCTCGACGCGGAGGGCGCTCATCCCTTCAGCTTGAGGAACGTGCAGGGAAGCGTCTCGGAGTCCGCCGTCGCCGCTAACAAAGAGATCCGCGCGAACTCGCGTCTCCCCTTCACGCACGTCACGACCTTCGACAGCCGCACGGTGACCGGCGATGCGTGGAAGTGCCCGGCGGCGCAGTTCGGCGTGCAGTCGTTGCGGTGCGCCGTCCCCTTGCCGACCGCGCCGGCCGCGCCCCACGAGCTCCACCTGATGTGGTCGACGTAGAAGTTCGCGTCGGCGCAGGCGACGATGATCGACGCCGGCCGCACCTCCGGCTTGTGCGTGCATCCCGTCCAGACGACGGCGGCGACGAGTGCGAGCGCGACCACGCCCTCACCATAGACTGCGGCGATGCTCCGCGGAGCCTTTGCCGCCGCCCTCACGCCGTCGAGCGACGACGCGTACGCGCCCTACGTCGACTTCCTCGCCGCGGGCGGGCTCGACGGGATCCTCGCGCTCGGGACGACGGGGGAGGGGATGCTTTTCTCCGTCCCGGAACGGAAGCACGTGGTCGAGCGGTTCGTCGAGGCCGCCCGCGGCACGCTGCAGGTCGCCGTCAATGCCGGTGCGCAGACGACGGCGGACACGGTCGCGCTCGCGGCGCACGCCGCCGAGGCGGGCGCCGACGCCGTCGCCGTCATCGCGCCGCCCTACTTCCCGCTCGACGACGAGAGCGTGCTCGCGCACATGACCGCGGCCGCGGCGGCCTGCGCGCCGACGCCGTTCTACGTGTACGAGTTCGCGCGTGCGAGCGGGTACGCCGTCTCGTCCGGCGTGCTCGCGCGGCTGCGCGAGCAGGCGCCGAACCTCGTCGGGATGAAGGTGTCCGACACGCCGTACGACGTGTTCGAGCCGTATCTGCACGAGGGGCTCGACGTGTTCGTCGGCCCGGAGGCGTTCATCGGCCGCGGGATGAAGGCCGGCGCGGTCGGCGCCGTCTCGGCGCTCGCGAGCGCGTTCCCCGAGCAGGTGGCACGCGCCGTTCGCGAGGAGAGCGACGACCTCGTCACGCTGCGCGAGACGGTCGAACGCTTTCCGCGCCATGCCGCGTTGAAGCTCGTCGTCGCGCGCCGCGGCGTGCCCATGCCGCCGGACGTGCGCGCGCCGCTACGCCGTCTGACCGGGAACGAGGAGCGCGCGCTCTTCGACGCGCTCACGCCCTGGTTGCCGGACGAGTAGCACGGCGAGCGCGACGAGGACGAGGTCGCGGACGAGCACGACCGCGCCGACGCCGGGGCTGAGGTTGTTCGCGTACTCCCAGTAGCGCTTCGGGAACTCGACCTGCGTGAGGACGAGACCGGCGACCAGGAGCAGCTGCGCGAGCCTGCTTCGCACGAGCGGCACGAGGGGGATGAGCCACACCATGTACTGCGGCGAGAGCACCTTGCCGAAGGCGACGAACGCGACCACCGAGGCCGCCGCGTACGCGACGAGGCGCTCCCGCGTCTGGCCCCCGCGCGCGAAGGCGACCCACAGCGCGACCAGCACGCCGATCTGGAGGAGGCTGGAGAGGATCTCGCCCGCGTGCACGCCGGTGCCGGCGAGGTTCTGCGAGATCGTCGTGTACACGCGCAGGTTGGTCGAGAAGCCGTTGTGCACGGCGACGAGCACCGCCCCGGCGAGGCTCTCGATCTGCAGCGGCCGGCTCAGCTGCGTGGACATGCTGTGCCAGACGCCGCCGGGGGAGAGGACGAAGAACGGTGCATACGCGGCGACCACGACCGCGACGACGAGCCCGAGCCATCGCACCGCCGCGTCGCGTCCCCAGCGCCGCCACGCCCACGCGAGGCCGACCGGCACGATCACCGCCGGATAGAGCTTCGTCGCGATCGCGGCGCCGAGCACGAGTGCGCTCACCGCGCGTTTCTCGCGGACGAGGGCGCCGACCGCGCCGACGGTGAGCGCCGCCGGCCACAGGTCGAAGCGCGACAGCACGAGGTTCCCCAGGAGGAGGGGAGATACCGCCACGATCGACAGCGCGACGAGCGAGCGCTCCAACGTCGGCTCGAGGCCGCCGAGCGCGAACGCGAACAGCAGCACCATGACGACGCCCGCGCCCGCCATCCACTTCTCGAACGTGTGGCCGTACGAGCCGAAATCGCCGGGCACCGCGGTCGCGTCTGGCGCGAGCATCGGCACGAGCGCGCCCGGCGGGTACTCGACCGAGAAGTCGCGATACGGCACCTTCCCGTCCACGATCTGATGCGCGTACGACTGGTACTCGGGCGTGTCCACGATCCCCGGCGCCGTGTACCAGAGGTGATGCAGGAGCGTCCACGAGCCGAGGAAGACGCAGGCCGCCGCCCCGCCCAGCGCGGCGAGTCTCACTCGACGTCGAACTCTTCGAAGACGACGGCGTCGGCGCCGATGAGCGCCGGGATCTCGCCGAGGTCGGGAAGCTCGTCGCCGACGGCGACGAGGCCGAACCGTTCCTGGCCGTCGTTCGAGATCCAGTAGGCCCCGTCGGGAAGGTCGGGGAGATGCTCGCGCAGCTCCTCGAGCGTCGTCTTCGAGTCGTAGAGGTTCCAGATGACGACGCGCGCGATCACATGCGAAAGATGCCGAACGTCGTCTCGGGAATGGGGGCGTTGAGCGACGCCGAGAGCCCGAGCGCGAGCACGCGCCGCGTGTCGAGCGGGTCGATGATCCCGTCGTCCCACAGCCGCGCGGTCGAGTAGTACGGGTTGCCCTCCTCCTCGTACTTCGCGCGGATCGCGTCCTCGTCCACGTCGCCGACCATGGAGAGGACGGTCGCCGCCTGCTCGCCGCCCATGACGGAGATGCGCGCGTTCGGCCACATCCACAGCTGCCGCGGCTCGTACGCGCGGCCGCACATGGCGTAGTTGCCGGCGCCGAAGGAGCCGCCGGTGACGACGGTGAACTTCGGCACGCGTGCATTCGCGACCGCCATGACGAGCTTCGCGCCGTCGCGCGCGATCCCGCCCGCCTCGTACTCCTTGCCGACCATGAA
>JAFALP010000151.1 GCA_019234175.1 Actinomycetota bacterium
CCGCCGGCAGCCCGGTGATGCGCTCGGCAGCGGCGTTCCAGAGGCGAACGCGCCCCTGCCGGTCGACGAGGACGACGCCGTCGCCGATGGTCGCGAGCGCACGCGCAGCCTCGGCGCGATCCTCCGCCTCGCGGAAGAGTCGCGCCCGCTCGATCGCCGTCGCCGCACGCCGTGCGAGCTCCTCCGCCAGACGAAGGTCGGCGGCGCCGTAGGAACGGCCGGGCGTGCTCGACACGAACGTGATCGCCCCGAGCCCGTTCGGGAGCGGAACGCACATGTACGACCGTAGCTCGAGCTGGCGCAGAAGGTCGCGGTGAAGATCGTCGACGACGGCCGCTTCGAGCATCGCTTCGTCGATGAACGGAACGAGCTCCGCCTCGCCTGTGCGGATGACGGCCGCCGCCCCCGTTGCCGCGTCGGGCCTGGGCGGATAGCGCTCCTGCAGCTCGCGCGCGAACGCGAGCTGGCCGGGGTCTTCGTGCGCGACGGCGACCTCCGCCACGGATCCGTCCGGCTCGACGACGTGCACGGCGCACCAGTCGCTGACGCGGCTGACCGCGAGGTCGGCGACCTTCGTGAGCGTGTCGCGGTAGTCGAGAGAGGCCGCGAGCGCGTCGCCGGCCTCGAGGAGGAAGGCCCATCGCTCCTCCGCGCGCTTCCGGTCGTCGATGTCCGTCGCCGTCCCGACCCACGACTCGATCCGGCCGGCGTCGTCGCGAATCGATGCGGAGCGTGCGAGGTGCCAACGGTATGCGCCGTCGCCGCCGCGAAAGCGAAGCTCGAGCTCGAACGGCTCGCCCGAACCGAGCTTCGTGAGGAGCTCCTCGCGGTCCTCGGGATGGATCACCTCGCGCCACGGCGCCTCCTCCGCCGTCACCGGGGCCATGCCCGTGTAGTCGAACCAGCGCTCGTTGAAGTACGTCGGCCTTCCGTCGACGTCGGCCCGCCAGACGATCTGCGGCATCGCGTCCGCGAGCTGGCCGTAGCGGGCCTCGCTCGCTTGTTCGAGCGCGAGCAGCTCCTGCTCGCGCAGCCGGGCGCTCTTCTCCCACAGATCGACGAAGACGCCGACCTTGGATCGGAGGACGTCCGGATCGATCGGCTTGAAGATGTAGTCGACCGCGCCCACGTCGTAGCCGTGGAACACTTGCCGGTCGTCGGCGGGGAGCGCGGTGACGAAGATGATCGGAACATGTCGAGAGCGTCCACGCTGCTTGATCAGCCGGGCCGTCTCGAAGCCGTCGATATCCGGCATGTCGACGTCGAGGAGGATGCACGCGAAGTCGTGCCGGAGCACCTCGCGCAGCGCTGAGACCCCCGACGCCGCGCGCACGAGCACGTGACCGAGCGGTTCGAGGAGCGCCTCGAGGGCGAGGAGATTCTCTTCGCGGTCGTCGACGAGGAGGATGGCCGGCCGGTCGCTCATGCCGCCTCTTCGGTGTTCCCGCCTCGCGGCCGGTTGAACCTCTAGCCCCCGAGCCACACCCGCATGAGCGACAGCAGCTGGTCGGTGTCGACCGGCTTCGTGATGTAGTCGGATGCGCCGGATTCGATCGACCGCTCACGGTCGCCCTTCATCGCCTTCGCCGTGAGGGAGATGATCGGAAGGTTCGTGAATTCGGGCTTGTCGCGGATCGCGCGCATCGCCTCGTAGCCGTCGAGCTCGGGCATCATGATGTCCATCAGGACGAGGTCGACGTCCGGGTTCTGTTCGAGTGTGTCGATGCCCGCGCGGCCGTTCTCGGCGAAGGCGACCTCCATGCCGTGCGCTTCGAGCGCAGACGTAAGGGCGAATACGTTGCGGACGTCGTCGTCGACGACGAGGACGCGCTTGCCGCGGAGGATGTCCGCGTCCAAGTCGGCGCTGCGCGTGACGAGAGCGACGCGCTCGGGCTGTTCCCCGACGTCGGTCGATGAGAGCAGCTCGCTCGCGTACACCGTCTCGGCGTGCATCGGGGCGTCCTCGGCGGCAAGTCGCTCGACAGTGGTCGTGGCCGGAAGATAGAGCGTGAAGGTGCTGCCCCGCCCGAGCTGCGACCGGACACGGATCTCGCCGCCGAGCAGGGTGGCGATCTCGCGGCTGATGTTCAGCCCCAGGCCGGTGCCGCCGTAGCGTCGCGACGTCGTCCCGTCCGCCTGTTGGAACGCCTCGAAGATGGCGTGGAGCTTCTCGTCGGGGATGCCGATGCCGGTGTCCGTCACCGAGAACACCATCACACTCTCCGCGCTCGCGAGCTCGGGCGTCGCGAACTGGAGCTCGCCGTCGGCGGGCTCGATTCGCACGACCACGCCGCCGTTGTCGGTGAACTTGATCGCGTTCGAGACGAGGTTCTTCAGGATCTGCTGCAGCCGGATCTCGTCGGTCACGATCGTCGCGGGGGTGTCGACGGCGATTTCGATGTCGAGCCCGAGCCCCTTCTCCTCCGCGAGCGGTCCGAACGTGCGCTCGACGTAGTCGCGCACGTCGGGGAGGGAGACGTCGCCGGGGTGAACCTCCATCTTCCCGGCCTCGACCTTCGAGAGGTCGAGGATGTCGTTGATCAGCTGCAGGAGGTCGGAGCCGGCCGCGTGGATCGTCTCTGCAAACTCGATCTGCTTGTCGGTGAGGTTGCCGTTCTGGTTCTCCGACAGCAGGCGGGCGAGGATGAGCAGCGAGTTCAACGGCGTCCGCAGCTCGTGACTCATGTTGGCAAGGAACTCGCTCTTGTACTTCGAGGAGAGCGCGAGCTGCTCGGCGCGCTCCTGCAGCGCCGTGCGCGCGAGCTCGATCTCGC
>JAFALP010000320.1 GCA_019234175.1 Actinomycetota bacterium
GCGGCCGCGGCTGCGGCGATCCCCCAGCGGCCGCGGAGCGCGGCAAGGCCCCAGAAGATCGCGGGGGCGAGCAGGCCGAAGCGGCCGACCGAGTCGAACGACCCGCTGAAGAGCGGGAGCACGACGATGGCGAGGCCCGCGAGGAGCCACGGCCACGGAACGTGCGCGCGCGCGGCGACGAAGAGCAGGCCGAGATAGAGGAGCACGGCGGCGACGTCGCGGACGACCCACGCGTCGAGCGACGCCGCGCGGCCGAGATGGCCGACGGCGTGAAAGACGCCGAAGAGAGAGAACTGACGGCCCCAGGCCTTCTGCGCCTGCGACCACGCCATCGGATCGCCGAGCACGTTGCCGAGGTACAGCGAGAACGATGCGATGGCGGCGACCGGCGCGAGCACGGCCCCGAGCGCGACTCCGCGGCGGGCGGGCGTCAGGATGCCGCGCTGCTGCCAGGCGATGACCGCGAGCGGCAGCGCCACGAACAACCCCTCAGGCCGGGCGAGTGCGGCGGCCGCGGCCGCGGCTGCGGCGATCCCCCAGCGGCCGCGGAGCGCGGCAAGCGCGGCGCCCGCGACGAGCGCGAGGACGATGCTCTCCGGGTACACCATCGAGAACGTGTATCCGAAGGGGAAGATCGCGAGGTACACCGTGGCGCGACGCGCCATCGCGTCGTCGAAGAGCTCGCGCGAGAGCAGGTAGAAGACGACGAGCGCGGCGAGGAAGCCGACGTTGGCGACCACGATGCCGGCGGTCCCGAGACCGAGCCCCGTCGCATGGAGCGCACGCAGGAGCACGGGGAAGAGCGGGAAGAACGCGGGATCGCTCTGCCGCCCGGGAACGAGGAGGTAGCCGCCGCCGGCGACGATGCGATACCAGCGCCCGTCCCACGCGTCGAGCGGCCCGAGGAGCGACGCATGCGACACGTGCCGGATCCATCCCGCCGGCCCGAAGTAGTGGACGGCGACGGCGGTGGCGGCGACGACGGCCCGGCCGCCGACCCACCAGGCGCCGATCCAGGCGAGCAGGCGCAGCCGACGCGCGCCCGTCCGGGCCCGCGACAGCTCGATTGGTCCTGGGCCGGCGTGCTCGAGCGTTGCCACGCGCCGTAAGTGTGGTCATTCCCGAAGGCCGGGAAACAATGTCTTACCGAGCTTTTACCTCCCTGAGAGATTCAGCAGCGGTCGAGCAGGTACTGAATTTGGCGTGCGCTGGCTCCCCGCCCTCGCCGTGCCCGTGGCTGCGCTCGCCGTCGCCCTCCCGGGCGCACAGGCGAGCCCGAAGGACGTCAACTGGCTCGCGACTGCGCAGCAAGGCGTCACGGCGGTCCAGACGCATTGGTGGAACGCAAACGCCAATTGGTACAACGACACGTACAACGCGCAGCCGCCGAGCATGCCCCTCGCGCGCCTGTGGAGCGCGTATCCGCTCTTCGAGACGTACGTCGGCGTCGCCAAGGCGCAGCCGACCGCGGCGAACAAGGCAGCGCTGACGAAGTTCGCGAACGCCGCCGCCCAACTCTACTGGGACGGCAACGTGAAGCCGTTCGGCGGATACAGCTGGTATCCGAACACGCACAGCGCGACGGAGAACATCTACTACGACGACTCCGGCTGGTTCGGCCTCGCCTTCATCGACGCCTACGGCGTCACGCACGACAAGGCGTACCTGACGGACGCGAAGCGGGCGCTGCAGTTCATCGTCGGTTCCGGCTGGGACACGAAGAACGGCGGCACGTGGTGGGACACCTCGCACCTGCACAAGACGATCGAGCCGCTCGCCGCCGGCGTCATGATCGGCACACGCCTGTACGAGATCGACCACGACACGTGGGCGCTCGGGTGGGCGAAGAAGATGCTCGCGTGGGCGAACGCGCACTCATTCAACACCGCCCGCGGCGTGTACCAGCGAAGCGCCACCGACACCACGGTCATGGACTACGTCCAGGGGCTGATGGTCACGGCGCAGTACGAGCTGTGCAAGACGCTGAAGCAGCCGGCCATGTGCACGAAGGCGAAACAGGTCGCCAACGCCGCGCTCCAGGCATTCCCGCAGAGCCTCGACTGGGCGCCGATGTACGACGTCGTCTATCTGCAGTGGATGCTCGAGTACTACGCCGAGAGCGGTGACGCGCGGTTCTACAACCTCGCGGTGCACAACGCGCAGCGCGCGCTCGCGGCCGTCAACGAGAGCGGCTACTACCTGAACAAGTGGGACGGCACCGTCCTCGCGGACGGGCTGGGCGAAGAAGCGTCGAATCTCGAGCTGTTCGCGTGGGTCGCAGCCGTGCCTGCGCCGAACTCGCTGACGAACTAGAGAACCGCCTCCGCGCCTCTCCCGTACTGAGAGGAATGAGACTTCATCGACTTCTGCCGGCGTTCCTCGTCGTGCTCGCCCTGTTGCTGCTCGTCACCGCGTGCGGCGGCAAGGGCGGCGGCTACTGACCGAAGCGCGCGACGAGCGCACGGGCGTAGTAGTCCTCCCACGGCTCGGACGGCTGCTCGGCGGTGTATGCCGCGTCGAGCTCGACGAGCGCGTGCACGAGGTGGCTGCGGACGGGAGGGGCTCCGAGCTCGTCCGACAGCTCCGAGTGGTCCAGCAGCCAGTCGGCGTACCACGACGCCCAGTCGGGATCGTCGCCGTCGACGATGCGAAAGACGACGTGATGGGTCTCCGACGCCTCGTTGAGAAGGGCGGCGATCGAATCTGAACGGTCCATGAACATCCTCCGGAGGGTCGGGGGCCTGGGCGACAATGCTCGCATGCCGACCGTTCTCGTCGTCGACGACGAGCCCATCGTGCGGGACGTCGTCGTCCGCTACCTCGAGCGCGACGGCTTCGACACGCTCGTCGCCGGCGACGGCGACACGGCCCGCACCCTCATCGAGGACTCGCAGCCGCAGCTCGTCGTTCTCGACGTGATGCTTCCGGGGACTGACGGGCTCGCGCTCTGCAAGTGGATCCGCTCGCGCGGCGACCTGCCGGTGATCATGCTCACCGCTCGCGGCGAGGAGGCGGATCGCATCGTCGGGCTCGAGCTCGGCGCCGACGACTACGTGACGAAGCCGTTCTCTCCGCGCGAGCTCGCCGTGCGCGTGCAGACCGTGCTCCGTCGCAGCAGTCAGACGTCGAGCACCGCCGAGCGGCTCGAGTTCGACGGGCTCAGCATCGACCCGCGCTCGCGCGAGGTGGAACGGGACGGCGAGCTGCTCCGGCTGACGGCGAAGGAGTTCGACCTGCTCTTCTTCCTCGCGTCGCACGCGCGGCAGGTGTTCTCGCGCGACCAGCTGATGGGCCGCGTCTGGGGCTACGCGTCGGCGGTCGACACCGGCACCGTCACCGTGCACATCCGGCGGCTGCGCGCGAAGCTCGAGCGCGACCCGGAGCACCCCCGGCACCTGGAGACGATCTGGGGTGTCGGCTACCGGTTCGTCCCGTGACCGGGTTCGCGATCTCCGTCGTCGCGATCACGGTGGCGATCGGCGTCGTCGCGATCTTCGGGTTGACGCGCCTCCCCACCGCGCGGCTGCAGCTGACCGCGTTCGCGCTCCTGGCCGTGCTCCTCCCCATCTGGATCGTCTTCTTCTCCGGCTGGGCGATGTTCCACATGGGCGACGACGTGAAGATCCTCGCCGTCGCGAGCGGGGCCGCGTCCGCCGCCGTCGTGGCGGCGCTCGTGATCGGCACGTCGATCGCGCGCCGTATCGAACGGCTCCGCGCGGCGTCCGCGCGGCTCGCATCCGGCGATCTGTCGGCACGCGCCCCCGAGGACGGCCCGCGCGAGCTCGCCGATCTCGGTCGCGCGTTCAACGAGATGGCCGCGTCGATCGAGAGCCTCTTCGACGCGCGCCGCGAGCTCGTGGCGGCAGCGAGCCACGACCTGCGGACGCCGATCGCCTCGATCACGGCGATGCTGGAGGCGATCGAGGACGGGCTTGCCGACGGCTCGGAGTACATCCGTCCGCTGCAGGACCAGGCGCGCCGTCTCGGCGCGCTCGTCGAGGACCTCTTCGAGCTCGCGCGCATCGACGCGGGCTCGCTCGCGCACGAGCTGTACGAGATCTCGCTCGAGCCGCTCGTCGAGTCGTGCGTCCTCGGCTTCGAGGCGGAGGCGCGTGCGCGGAACGTCACGCTCGAGCGGCGCTTCGAGGAGGCGCGTGCGCTGTGCGCGCCGGAGCAGGTGGAGCGCGTGCTCCTCAACCTGCTCACGAACGCGCTGCGGCACACGCCCGCCGACGGCACGGTGGCCGTCGTGCTCGGGAGCGAGCGCGACGAGGTGCGCGTGTCGGTCGAGGACACCGGGGAGGGCATCAGCGACGAGACGGCGCACCGCATGTTCGACCGCTTCTGGCGCGGCGACTCGGCGCGCAGCGCCGACGGCCGCGGCGCGGGGCTCGGGCTCGCGATCGCACGCGGCCTCGTCGAGGCGCAGGGCGGCCGGATCTGGGCGGAGCCGCGCGAGAGCGGCGGCGCCCGCGTGTCGTTCACGCTTCCGGCCGCTAGCTGAAGAGAACTGACAGTTCGTCGCGCAGCGCGTCGTCGAGCGGACGCGCGGCGAGTGCGGGCGCGAGCTGCCCAGGCCGGCGCGGCCCGACGACGATCGCCGTCACCGCCCGCTGCGCGAGCAGCCAGCCGAGCGCGAGCGTGGCGGGATCGCCGAGCTCGGCAAGGCGCTCGAGGCGGTCGTACGTCTCGTCGTTCTGCAGCGACGCGTACGGCTCCGG
>JAFALP010000403.1 GCA_019234175.1 Actinomycetota bacterium
GTAGGTCCTCAGTCAGCCGGAGCGGCAGCGCGAACTCGTTCGAACCGGCCACCTGAAGCTCGGTTCCGAGCGCGAGCAGCGCAGTAACGGCAAGCGCCACGAGGAGGAAGCGCGTCGTTCCCCGTCCGCGCGTTCGCAGCCAGTACGCGATGACGATCGCGAGCGCCGGTAGCCCGACGTACGCGCCGCCGCCGGCGCGGAAGTGAGATGCCGCCCACTGGCTGCCGCCGACGGCGACGTTCGCCGTCGGGATGACGAAGCTGAGGAGGTCGCTGCCGAGGGCCGGGGCGGTCCAGAAGGGGCCCGGCGGCAGGCCGATCAGCGCATAGACGACGAAGGGCGCAGCGAAGAGCGTGCCGAGCACGTAGGCGCCGAGGATCGGCCGCACCGCGGCGCGGAGCCGCGCGCGCCGCTCGCGGACGAGCCAAAGGGCGAGCGGGATGCCGAGCACGAGCAACAGCGTCGCCGTGAATGCGAACTCCGTCGAGATCCAGAGCTGCGCCGCGAGCAGCAGTCCGAGTCGCCAGGCGAGTCCCCAACCGGTGAGCTCGTTCTGCACGAAGCGCACGATCACGAGGGCGATCAGCGGCAGCAGGAACACCGCGGTGACGTGGAGGTTTCCCTGCAGCTGCTCGAGCAGGATCGCGCTCGAGAAACCGAAGAGGTAGCCGCCGACAACCGATGCCCAGACCGACCGCGTCCGGTACCGGCAGAGGAGGTAGGCGGTCCACGCGCCGAGCGCAGGCAGGAGAATCGCCGCGACGTTGTACGAGACCGCGGGACCGAAGAGGAGCGTCACCGGCGTCAGCACGACAGCGAGGCCCGGCGTCGTCGCGGTCCACGTGAGGTTGATGCCGCTCGGTGCGTAGATCGCATGCGACACGAACGGGTTGATCGCGTGTCCGATCGCGTGCGGCCACCATGCGTAGGACCACACGAAGTACTCGGGATCGCCTGTGTAGCCGGCGATCAGGTAGCGGCCCGGATGCGAGACGACTTCCCAGCCGACGTACGCGAACGACAGGAGGGCGTAGCCGGTGAGCACGCCGGCATCGACCAGCCGCCGCCTCACGGGGCGTAGTACGGGTAGGTGCCCGCTGGGAAGCCCATCGCGGGCGTGGCGAAACCGCGCCGCTTGAAGCCGGCGGGCGGCCCGGCGCACGTCAGACCCTGGCCTGCGATCACGTTCGCGGGAGACGCGTTCGCCAGGGGCCCGGTCGGGTAGAGGGCCGCCGGGAGCTCGACGAAGTTCGAGCCCTCGCAATACCCGATGTTGCCGCCGCTCGCGAGCTTCTGCACGTACGGCCTCAGGTCGCGCGTCGTCAGGGGCGGGTCGCCGCACGCGGGCGCGACGTAGAGGTCGCCGATCTCCTGCACGCGGCCGAAGCGTCGCATCTGCGTGCGACTCGGGTAGCCGTAGCTCACCTCGGCGAGCACGCGGCCGACGTCGTGGTTGGCCGCGAACGCGAGCAGGCTGTCCATCGTGGGACGGCCGTCGTCGACGAAGTAGAAGTCGTGCACGATCGGGTCGGCGTCGAACGAGATCAGCGGCTTCCCTCCGATCGGCTCGGCCTTGAGATGACCGTCGGCGATGCGAAACCAGAACCCGGCTTCGGACTGCCACGTCATCGACCAGCCGGTGGTCCCGAACGGGAAGAACACGACCGCCTCGTTCCGTGGGAGGCAGTGCTCGTACAGCTTGTCGTCGATGAAGGCGAGGCGCGTCGGCTTCAGCCGGAAGAGCGGCTGCCAGAGCACGGGCACCAGGAACGCGACGGACAGAATCGGAAGCAGATACGGGCGGCGATAGACGCGGCCCCGCGTCGTTCCGATCCACAGGGCGACGATCACCGCAGCACAGAGCGAGATGTAGGCGGAGAACCTGAACGGAAGCGCCGAGCTGAAGCCGGGGACATGCGCCAGTGCGGCCCACGGCATCGGCATCAGGTCATGACCGTCGACCTGCAAGGTCCGGCCGAGTGCGAGCAACAGCGCGACGAGTAGCGCGCCGCCGAGGACACGAGCTTGGGACGTGCGGTGGTTCCGCACGAGGTACGCGACGATGACGGCCAGCATCGGCAGGCCGAGGTACGCGCCGATCCCGCCGTCCGGGAACCGGTCGGAGACGGACTTCAGCGTCGAGCCCCCGACGGCGATGAGCTGCGTCGGCACGACGAGGTTGAGCAGGTCCGTTCCGACACCGCCGACGGGCACGAGGGATTCGTGCACGAAGCCGGAGACGATGTAGGCGACGAGCGGCGCGGCGAAGACGACGCCGAGTGCGTATCCGCCGGCAATCGCGTGGGCGGCCCTGCGGATTTGCGGACGCAGGTCGGGTGTGACCGCGTACGCGAGGAGGAGCGCGACGACCAGGGCGACGCTGAGCGAGAAGTCGATCTCGATCGAGATCCCGAGCTGGACGGCGAGCAAGAGGCCGAGACGCAAGGCGAGCCCGACGCGCGTCAGCTCACCGCGCAGGTGCTTCAGGACGACGAGCGCGACGAGCGGCAGCACGAAGAGCGGCGTCACGTGCAGGTTCCCCCAGTGCTGCTCGCGGAGAACCGATCCCGAGAAGCCGAAGAGGTAGCCCCCGACGAGAGCGGCCCACATCGAGCGGGTGAGGTAGCGGCAGAGAAGAAACGCGGTGAACGCGGTGACCGCCGGAGCGAGCAGGGCGGCGACGTCGTACGAGAGCACCGGTCCGACGAGCAGCGTCAGCGGTGCAAACGCGACCGCCAGCGTCGGCACGGACACGGTCCACGCGAGATTGAGTGCGTCCGGCACGTCGATCGCGTGCGTGACGAACGGGTTCTGGCCGTGCAGGATCGCGTGCGGCCACCAGTCGAACGACCAGACGTAGAGCTCGGTGTCGCTCGTCGTCCCGACGACGATGTGCGTCGGGTCGGGAAGGAGACGGATTCCGAAGAACGCGAACGAGATCGCCGCGTAGCCGGCGAGGACGAGCAGGTTCGCCGTCGGCCGTGCCCGCACGGGCCGATGCTAGCCGCGTCTCCGGCGCATGCCAGACTCACGGCGTGGCCGGGCTCCTCCTAGTCGCGGCCGCTCTCGTCAGCGCCGCGCTGATCTCGCTTGCGTTACGCCTCCCGAGCGGTGTCTCGACCCTGCTTGCCGCCTACCTCGCGTTCGTGACCAACGTGGTGCTCACGGTTCTCGTGCTGTCGCCGACCCAATGGGCAACACGAGGCGGGATCGCCGTCGTCGAAGCCGTCGTCCTCGCATTCGCGACGTGGCTGTGGCACAGGCGCGGGCGGCCGCGGCCTCGAGTGGCCGGACCCGCCCTCCGCGCCGTGGTCACGTTCCCCGCAACGGCTCTCATGCTGGCGGCA
>JAFALP010000406.1 GCA_019234175.1 Actinomycetota bacterium
GGCGCCGCGGCGGCGAGCGCGTCCACCGTCGGCCAGCGCTCGAGCCACCGTTCCCATCGCGGCACGACGCGCTCCACCTGCGTCTGCTGCGCCATCACCTCCGACACGAGGACCGCGTACGGGTCCTTCGTGCGCCGCCATGGCAACGGCCGCGCGCTCGCGTCGTACCAGGCGAGCAGCCGGTCCTCCATCAACACCGTTCGGGGCACCTCGCACGAGGGATGAACGCGTGCGCCCATCGAACCGATGACAATCGTGTAACGGCTTCGCATGCGGCGCGGGGCCGGAGGCAATGGCGAATCTGCGGCTCATGGCTGATCTTCACGTTGGTGATTCCGTCACCTTCCAGGGACGCGCGTTCCGCGTCCGCGGCATCTCGCCGATGAGCGCGAGCCCGCGACGCGTGCTGCTCGAGGATCCGGATACCGGCGATAAGGTCGAGGCGCTCGCGGATGACGTCGAGCCCGACGACGACTCAGCTGCTTAGCTCGGCGAGCGTCGCCTTCACACCCGCGGCGGTGAAGGGCCAGAGATACAACGCGCGCTCGTCGCCGTTCGCGTCGACGACGTACGCCGCTTCCGTGTGGACGATGGCGTGCACGGTGACGCCGGCGAGCGTCTTCTTCTGGTCGAGCACGGCGATGCCGTAGTGCTTCCAGACGGCGCCGAGCTGCGCGTCGCTGCCGACGCCCCACTGCCATTCGCTCCCGAGCTTCCACTTGCCGATGTCCTGGAGGAGATAGCGCCGCGCGTTGCCGTACACGTTGACGCTGACCGCGAGGATCGCAGGGCGTGACGCCGCCGGGAGGCTCTGCACGACGTCGTCCAGCCGGCTCGCCTCGATCGGGCAGTAGTTGCGGCAGAGCGGATCGATGAACGTGACGATGACGTTACGTCCACGGAACGCCGCGAGCGACACGGCGCGGCCGTTCTGGTTCGTGAGCCGGATGGGCGGCGCCGGCTTCGCACCCGCGTTCCACGTCGCCGCCGGCGTGGACGAGGCGGCGCTCGTGGGCGCGGCATGGCTCGTCGACCGGAACGCGAGCAGGCCGGCAACGGCCCCGATCCCCACGAGAGCGATCGCTCCCCAGACCGCCCGCGACGCCACCGTTCGAGGATACCGTCCCCGGAATGAACATCGCGATCGCGCTCTTCGACGGCGCCGAGGAGCTGGACTGGGCGGGTCCATGGGAAGTGCTCGCCGCCTGGCGCGACGGCTGGCCCGACGACGGCGTCGACGTCTTCACCGTCGGCTGGACGCGTGAGCCGGTCGTGTGTGCGAAAGGGCTGCGCGTCCTCGCCGACCACACCTGGGACACGGCGCCCGCCGCGGACGTCGTCGTCTGGCCCGGCGGGCGCGGAACCCGGCCGATGCTCGGGGACGTCGCCGTCCGCAAGCAGGTGCAGGATCTCGCCGCCCGCGCGGAGATCATGGCGAGCGTGTGCACCGGTTCGCTCGTCTACGCCGACGCCGGCCTGCTCACCGGACGCCGGGCGACGACGCATTGGGGCTCGCTCGACCTGCTCGCCGAGCTCGGCGCGGAGGTCGATCCCGACGCGCGCTTCGTCGATCACGGCGACGTGATCACGGCCGCCGGCGTCTCCGCCGGCATCGACATGGCGCTCTACCTCGTCGCGCGTCTGCACTCGCGCGAGCGTGCGGCCGAGGTGCGGCGCTCCATCCAGTACGACCCCGAGCCTCCCGTCTAGCCGTGGCGCACGGGCTCTGCCTCCTCCACCCGCCGCGCGATTGCAGGCACCCGTTCCGGCTCTCGCTCCTCACGTCCTAGAGTCACGCGGATGGATCGCGTTCGCTTCGCGCCGAGCCCGACGGGCTCACTTCACCTCGGCAACGCGCTGAGCGCGGTGGCGAACCGCGACTTCGCCGACCGGAGGGGCGGGACGATGCTGCTCCGCATCGACGACACCGACGCGGCGCGGAACGTCGACAACGGCGCCGGCACGATCGCCGCCGACCTGGAGTGGATCGGCGTACGGTGGGACGAGGGGCCGGTGCACCAGAGCCGCCGGTTCGTCCGCCACCGCGAGGCGGCACACCAAATCGGTGAGCCGGACGCCGAGGGCGCGCTCCGTTTCGGGCGCACGACGCTGCTCCGCCCCGACGGGACGCCGACCTATCAGCTCGCGAGCGCCGTGGACGACCTCGACTTCGAGATCACGCACGTCATCCGCGGCTCCGACCACCGCGCGAACGCCGAGCTGCAGACGGA
>JAFALP010000169.1 GCA_019234175.1 Actinomycetota bacterium
ACGACCGCTCGTTCTGATACACTTCCGGGTGCCCGCAAATGCGGAATTTGCAGGGCTTTTTTCATGGCCAAGACGACCTATACCGCAAAGGACATCACTGTCCTGGAAGGACTCGAGCCGGTCCGGCTCCGGCCGGGCATGTACATCGGCTCGACCGGCCTCCGGGGCCTCCACCACCTCGTCTACGAAGTGGTGGACAACTCGGTGGACGAGGCCCTGGCGGGGCGCAACGACCGCATCGAGGTGACCCTCCACCCCGACCGCTCCGTCACGGTCCGGGACTGGGGCTCGGGCATCCCCGTGGACGTCATGTCCGACCAGAACCTGCCGGCGCTGACGGTCGTCCTGACGAAGCTCCACGCCGGCGGCAAGTTCGGCGGCGACGGCTACAAGGTCTCCGGCGGCCTGCACGGCGTCGGCGTCTCCGTCGTCAACGCGCTGTCCGAGTGGCTCGTCGCCGAGGTGCACCGCGACGGCAAGGCGTACCGCCAGGAGTTCGCCCGCGGCGTCCCGCAGGGCGACATGGAAGTCACCGGGGCCGCCGACGACACCGGCACCACCATCACGTTCATGCCCGACGCGGAGATCTTCGAGGAGCTGGACGTCGAGGCGGGGACGATCGCGCAGCGCCTGCGCGAGACCGCGTTCCTCACCAAGGGCCTCCTCATCAAGCTCGTCGACGAGCGCGCCGACGGCAAGACGGTCGAGTTCCACTACGACGGCGGCATCAAGGACTTCGTCGCGTACATCAACGAGTCGAAGGAGCCGGTGCACAAGCACATCGCCTACTTCGAGAACGAGAGCGACGTGGGCGTCGCCGAGGTGGCGATGCAGTGGAACAGCTCCTACCAGGACTCGATCTTCTCCTTCGCCAACAACATCAACACGATCGAGGGCGGCACCCACATGCAGGGGTTCCGCTCCGCCCTCACGCGCACGTTGAACAAGTACGCGCGCGACAAGGGCCTCCTGAAGGAGAAGGAGGAGAACCTCGAGGGCGAGGACGTGCGCGAGGGCCTCGCCGCCGTCATCTCGGTGAAGCTCCAGAACCCGCAGTTCGAGGGCCAGACGAAGGGCAAGCTCGGCAACCCGCAGATCGCCGGCTTCGTCGAGGCGACCGTGAACGCGGGCCTGTCCGAGTTCCTCGAGGAGAACCCCACCGACGCGCGCCAGATCGTCACGAAGGCGATCGCGGCCGCGCGCGCCCGCCAGGCCGCGCGCAAGGCGCGCGAGCTCACGCGGCGCAAGTCCGCGCTCGACAGCATGTCGCTGCCGGGCAAGCTCGCCGACTGCACCATCCGTGACCCGGAGTCGGCGGAGCTCTTCATCGTCGAGGGCGACTCCGCCGGCGGTCCCGCGAAGCAGGGGCGCGACCGCACGTACCAGGCGATCCTGCCGCTGCGCGGGAAGATCATCAACAGCGAGAAGAACCGCATCAACAAGGTTCTCTCCAACGGAGAGATCCAGGCGATGATCACCGCCATCGGCACGGGCATCGGCGACGAGTTCGACATCACCGGCCTGCGCTACCACCGCGTCATCGTCATGACCGACGCCGACGTGGACGGCGCGCACATCCGCACGCTCGTGCTCACCTTCCTGTACCGGCACATGCGGGAGCTGTTCGAGAGCGGTCACGTGTACATCGCCGTGCCGCCGCTCTACAAGGTGAAGCTCGGCAACCAGGAGTTCTACTTCGAGAAGGAGTCGCAGCTCGAGGATCTGCTCGTCCGCGAGCGCTTCGGCAACCTCGACGTGCTCGACCGCGACGGCAACCAGGTGAAGCTGACCGAGGCGCGCTGGAAGCGCTTCACAGGCGCGCTCGCCGAGTTCGAGGGCTGGTCGGCGCGGCTTCGGTCCGACTTCGGCCACATCGCCGCCGATCTCGCCGTCTCCCACCGGCTCGTCGAGCTCGACGCGATGACGCCGGCCGCGCTCGAGAAGGCGATCGCGAAGCTCCCGGCGAACGGCTACACGCTCTCCGTCCTCGAGCGCGACGACAGCGGCCTGCAGGTGAAGGTGGTCGAGGAGGAGACCTCGGCGGCGCAGACGGTGCGGCTCTCGGCCGACCTCCTGTCGTCGCCGATCTACGCGAACCTGCGCAAGGCGTACGCGAAGCTGGCCGAGATCGTCGGTCCGCCGCCGTTCTCGCTCGCCTTCGGGAAGCGCTCCGCGCACGCCGACCCGTACAGCGCGCTGAAGCAGACAGCGCTGGACCTCTCGAAGGAGGGCGGGATCCAGCTGTCGCGGTACAAGGGTCTCGGCGAGATGAACGCCGACCAGCTCTGGGAGACGACGATGGACCCGTCCAAGCGTCTCCTCATTCGCGTCGACGTCGAGGACGCCCACGCGGCCGACCAGCTCATGTCGATGCTCATGGGCGACCAGGTCGAGCCGCGCCGGCAGTTCATCGAGGAGAACGCGAAAGACGTGACCTATCTCGATGTCTGAGATCGAGACGGGCGCACTCGGCCCGGGCCGCATCGAGCCGCGCGAGCTCGAGCAGGAGATGCGCTCGAGCTACCTCGACTACGCCATGTCGGTCATCGTCGGCCGCGCGCTGCCCGACGTGCGCGACGGGCTGAAGCCGGTGCACCGGCGCGTGCTGTACGGCATGTTCGAGGCGGGGCTGCAGCCGAACCGTCCGTACAAGAAGTCGGCGACGACCGTCGGCGACGTCATGGGGCACTACCACCCGCACGGCGACCAGGCCATCTACGACACGCTCGTGCGCATGGCGCAGCCGTTCTCGCTGCGCTATCCGCTCGTCGACGGGCAGGGGAACTTCGGCTCCGTCGACGACGATCCGCCGGCGGCGATGCGCTACTGTCTCGCGCCCGATACGCGCGTCGAGACGCCGACCGGGTCGTATCGCATCGCCGACCTCGTGGCGGACGCGCAGCCGGAGTCGGACAACCCCCTCGAGATCGACGTGCTCGACCGCCTCGGCCGACCCGTGCGTGCGACGATGCTCTTCCACTCCGGCGAGCACCCGACGCTGCGCATCCGGACGCGCGAGGGCTACGAGCTCACGGGGACGAACAACCACCCGGTGCTCTGCCTCGTGAACATGGTCGGCGTCCCGCTGTTGCTCTGGAAGCGCCTCGACGAGATCAAGGCCGGCGACCGCGTGCTGCTCGCGCGGATGGACCGTGAGGGCGACGCCCGCGTCACCGAGCGGGAGGCGCAAGAGGCCCTGCTGCTCGGCGCGTTCGTGTCCGAGGGTTGGATCGGAAAGGACCGTGCCGGCTTCAACAACGTGGATCGCGCCTTTTTCGACGACGTCCGTACTGCCTACGACGCCGTGGTCGGCGGGCGGCGCTACCTGCAGGAGCGGCGAATCGCCTCGGGCTCGCGGCTGCACGAGCTCGACGTTCATGACATCTCGCGTCTCCGTACGAGCGTGCTTTCGGAGCTCGCCGGGCTTCCCAGCGCCGAGAAGCGGATTCCCGAGCGTGTCTGGCGGAGCGGTGCCGGGTACAAGCGCGTCTTCCTACAGGCGCTGTTCGAGGGCGACGGCTCCTGTTCACTGCTCCCGCGCAACACGATCCAGATCTCGTACTCGACGTACAGCGAGCGGCTTGCCAAGGACGTTCAGCGGCTGTTGCTCGAGTTCGGCGTCGTCTCGCGCCTCTGTCTCTCCGCCAAGGGCGAGGTCAAGGTCGTCATCACGAACCGGCGGGACGCGGGCCTCTTCGCGCTCAACGTCGGCTTCCACGGCGCGAAGCAGGAGAAGCTGTACGAGCTCCTCGCCGAGATCCCCCACGAGAGCTCGGCGCTGAGCCGCGACCACGTTCCCTTCGTCGCCGACTACATCCGCGCCGACTGCGGCTCGCGTCGGGCCGACAAGGACTGGCTCCGCCGCCACAACGTCGACCGCGTCGAGCGCTGGGAGCGCGGCGGCACGGCGATCATGGAGCGCATCGCCTCCGACGAGGTGCGAGCGACGATCGCGCCGCTCGTCACAGGCGACTACTACTACGCGGAGGTTTCGTCGATCGAGGAGGGCGGCGTCCAGCCGGTCTACTCCCTTCGCGTCGACAGCGACGACCACTCCTTCCTCACCGACGGCTTCGTCAGCCACAACACGGAGGCGCGGCTCTCGCGCATCGCCACGGAGATGCTGCGGGACATCGACAGCGACACCGTCGACTTCGGCCCGAACTACGACGAGTCGCGCCGCGAGCCGAGCGTCCTTCCGTCGCGCTTCCCCAACCTGCTCGTCAACGGCTCGGCCGGCATCGCCGTCGGCATGGCGACGAACATGCCGCCGCACCATCTCGGCGAGGTCATCGACGCCGTCGTGGCGATGATCGACGACCCCGAGATCAACGTCGAGGGCCTGATGAAGCACGTGAAGGGCCCCGACTTCCCGACCGGCGCGATCATCGTCGGCCGCAGCGGCATCCGCGACGCGTACCGCACTGGCCGTGGCCGCGTCGTCATGCGCGCGCGCGCACACATCGAGGAGCTGCGCGGCGGCAAGTCGGCGATCGTCATCACCGAGCTGCCGTACGGCGTGAAGAAGGGCGGCGACGCCGGCGTCATCCGCAAGATCGCCGACCTCGTCCAGGACAAGGTGCTGACGGAGATCTCCGACCTCGCCGATCACTCCGACCGCAGCGGCATGCGCATCCACGTGGAGCTGAAGCGAGACGCCGTGCCGCAGGTCGCGCTCAACAAGCTGTTCAAGCACACGCCCCTGCAGTCGACGTTCGGCTACAACGCCGTCGCGCTCGTCGACGGCGTGCCGCGCACGCTGTCGCTGCTCGAGCAGATCACGCATTACCTCGACTTCCAGCGCGAGGTCGTCACGCGGCGCTCGAAGGACGAGCTGCGCAAGCTCGAGGCGCAGGTGCACGTCCTCGAGGGCTACCTCAAGGCGCTCGACGTCCTCGACCAGGTGATCGCGCTCATCCGCGCCGCCGCCGACACGGACGAGGCGCGCACGGGCCTCATCGAGAAGTTCGGCTTCAGCGAGATCCAGGCGCAGGCGATCCTCGACCTCCGCCTCCGCGCGCTCACCGCGCTCGAGCGGCATCGCGTCGAGCAGGAGTACAAGGACAAGATGGAGCGGATCGGCGAGCTCCGCGAGATCCTCGGCGATCCGGCGAAGATCGACGCGCTCATCCGCGAGGAGCTGCTCGAGATCAAGACCACCTACGGCCGCCACGACGACCGGCGCACGGAGATCGTCGCCGACGCCGAGGAGCTCGAGCTCGAGGATCTGATCGCGGAGGAGGACATGGTGATCGCGATCACCAAGTCCGGCTACATCAAGCGGCTACCGGTGACGACGTACCGCGAGCAGAAGCGCGGCGGCATCGGCGTCATGGGGATGGAGCTGAAGGACGAGGACTACATCGAGCAGCTCTTCGTCGCCTCCACGCACGACTACATCCTGTTCTTCACGAACGTCGGCAAGGTCTACCGGCTGAAGGTGCACGAGCTCCCGCTCGGCTCGCGCCAGTCGAAGGGCCGCGCCATCGTCAACCTCCTGCCGTTCCGCCAGGGTGAGCAGGTGCGCGCCGTCGTCCAGACGCGCGACTTCGGCGAGGCCAAGTACCTCGTCTTCGGAACGAAGAACGGCGTCGTCAAGAAGACCGAGCTCGCCGCGTACAACACGCCGCTCCGCGCCGACGGGATCATCGCCATCAAGATGCGCGAGGGGGACGAGCTCGTCGGGGTCCGCCACTCGTCGGGCGACGACGACATCCTCATGATCTCCAAGCTCGGCCAGGCGATTCGCTTCCACGAGAAGGAAGTGCGCGCCATGGGCCGCGACGCCTCTGGCGTCGCCGGCATGCGGCTTCGCGCCGGGGACGAGGTGATCTCGATCAACATCGCGCAGGACGACTCCGACCTGCTCGTCGTCACCGAGAACGGCTACGGCAAGCGCACGCGGGTCGCCGACTACCCGATCAAGGGCCGCGGCGGCATGGGCGTGAAGACGATCCAGCTGACCGAGGCGAAGGGCACGCTCGCCGGCGCACGCGTCGTCCGCGACGGCTACCAGGTGATGCTTATCTCCACCGGCGGCACCGTCATCCGCATGCCGGTCGAGGAGATCAAGCGCCTCGGCCGCGCCACGCAGGGTGTCATCGTCGTGCGTCTCCGCGGCGACGAGCGTGTGTCCTCGCTCGCGCCCGTCGTCGAGTCGGACGACAACGGCGACGCGGTCGCCGACGCCTCCGCCTAGTCCCCCGAAAGGGGGAGGTTTCGGAAGCTTGCCCTTCCAAAACGCAACATTCCCTTCTATAACTCTCAACCGCGGGGTCGAACGACGGCGTGGAGCGGAGTTCATTCATGGTGGTCGGTAGGCAGGTCGACTTTCTCGAACCAATCAATCTGGCCGACCACCTGGACAAGGTGGAGCTCTACCTCGGTCAGGTCTGCCAGATCGCCGGCATCTCCAAGATGCAGCTCGACTACTGGACGAACAAGGCGCAGATCCCCACGAAAGGGAAGAAGCAGCGCATCTACGACATCAACGCGCTCGAGACCGTGATGCTCATCAAGCAGGCGAAGGACAAGGGCCTGAACCTCGGCGCCGCCATCGATGCGGCGCGCCGGTTCCGCGAGCAGAACCGCTAGTTCGCCTCCGGCTCCTCGTCGTCGCCGTCGCTCGTGCCGGGATACGGCTCGCCGACGGCGCCCTCGACCTGTGCGTTCGTGGACGTCGCGTTCTGCGGGCCGGCATCCGCGTTCCTGAACCAGTCCCTGATCCGATCGAGCATGCTCATGACGCTCCTCCACGGTCGATGAACGGTTTGATGAGGTCGATCGGCGCCGGGAAGATGATCGTCGACGAGTTGGAGCCCCCGATCTCGAGCAGCGTCTGCAGGTAGCGCAGCTGCAGCGCGATCGGATGGTCCTCGATCACGAGCGCGGCGTCCTTCAGTCTCTCCGCCGCCTGGAACTCGCCCTCGGCATTGATGATCTTCGCGCGCCGCTCGCGCTCGGCCTCCGCCTGCCGCGCCATGGCGCGCTGCATGCCGCTCGGGATCTCGACGTCCTTCACCTCGACGATGGACACCTTGATCCCCCACGGCGCGGTGGCCTCGTCGATGATGCCCTGCAGGATCTCGTTGATCTTCTCGCGCTCGGAGAGAAGCTCGTCCAGCACGTGCTGGCCGAGCACCGAGCGGAGGGTCGTCTGCGCGATCTGCGAGGTCGCGACCATGAAGTTCTCGACCTGGATGATCGCGTCCTGCGGCGCGACGATCCTGAAGTACGCGACCGCGTTCACCCGCACCGGGACGTTGTCCTTGGTGATGACTTCCTGCGGCGGGATGTTGAGGGTGATCGTCCGCAGGTCGACCTTCACGAGCTGGTCAACGATCGGGATCTTCCAGACCAGGCCCGGGCCGCGCGGCGGCTCGACCAGGCGGCCCCAACGGAACATGACCGCCCGCTCGTACTCCCGCAGCACCCGAACGAAGCCCAGCACGCTCCGATCCTACCCCGCGGGGTGCACCGTGAGTGTGAGCCCGCGCACGGCCGT
>JAFALP010000028.1 GCA_019234175.1 Actinomycetota bacterium
GTCGCTCCCGCGCCGGCGCCTGCGCCTGCGCCGCCGGCCGTGGACCCTGCGCCCGCGACGCCCCCGGCAGCCGACGTGGCGCCGCCCGAGCCGGTGAGCGCCGATCCGCCGCCCGTGGTGGCCGACCCGGCGCCGGCGGACCCGTCGCCGGCGCCCGTCGCCGCCGCTCCGCCCGCGGACGCCGCACCGCTGTCTGCGGCCGCCGAAACGCCGCCCGTCGACGCCGCCGCGCCGGCGGAGCCGACGCCCGATGCCACCGTGCCCGTCCCCGTCGAGCCCGCACCCGTCGCCGACCCGGTGGCGGCCACGGTGGACGCGCCGGCCCCCGCTCCCGACCCCGCGCCGGCGGTCGACCCTGCCGCGCCGCCCGTCGCGGCCACGGTGGACGCGGCGACCCCCGCTGACCCCGCGCCTGCCGTCGACGCAGCGGCGACGCCTCTCGTCGCTCCCGCGCCGGCGCCGGCACCACCTCCACCGTCGCCCGCGCCGCCCGTCGACGTGTCGGAGCCCGCGCCGGTCGAGGTCATCGCGCCGGACGACCTCGTCGAGGCGCGGCCGGACAGCGAGCCCGACATCGCCGCCGACGTTCCGCAACTGGGAGCGGTCGCCGCGCCGCAGAGCCTCGTCGCGCTCGCGCTCCGCCGCGTCGCGCAGCCGCTCGTGCGCATCCTCGCGCCCGCTCGCGTGCCGCGCCGGGCCGCCGTGCGCACGCGTCCGCTTCCGGTCGCGGCGCCGCCGCGCATGACGCCGGCGGTCGTGCACGTTCCGACCCGGCCCGCGGTCCGGCCGTCGCACCGTCCCGTCGTCGTGCATGCGACGCGCCGGCACAGCATCCCGACGTGGCCGCTGCTTCCGCTGCTCGCAGCTCTCGTGGCCGCGTTCAAGGGCGTTCGTATGATCTCTAGCTTCTCGCAGCCCTCCGAAGGAGCACGTTCTGTCGCAGCCGAAGAAGATCCTCGTCGCGGTCGCCTGGCCGTATGCGAGCGGCCCGAGGCACCTCGGGCATGTCGCCGGCCCGGGCGTCCCCTCGGACATCTTCGCGCGCTACCACCGGCTGAAGGGCAGCGACGTCCTCATGGTCAGCGGGACGGACGAGCACGGGACGCCGGTGATGGTGTCCGCCGACCGCGAAGGCGTGTCGCCGCGTGAGCTCGCCGACCGCAACAACGCGCTCATCCTCGACGACTACGTCCGGCTGGGCTTCAGCTTCGACACGTTCACGCGCACGACGACGCCGAATCACTACGCCGTCACGCAGGACATCTTCCGCACGCTGTTCGAGAAGGGCTATCTCATCGAGCGCACGACGCTCGGCGCGTTCTCCCCCGCGACGGGGCGCACGCTGCCTGACCGGTACATCGAGGGGACGTGCCCCATCTGCGAGTACCCGAATGCGCGCGGGGACCAGTGCGACAATTGCGGGAACCAGCTCGACCCGGTCGACCTGATCGAGCCGCGCTCGATCATCGACGGCTCCACCCCCGAGTTCCGCGAGACGACGCATCTGTTCCTCGACCTCCCCGCGTTCGCCGACCGGCTGCACGAATGGCTGACCGCGCAGACGGACTGGCGGCCGAACGTCCGCAACTTCGCCCTCGGGCTCGTCTCGGAGCTGAAGCCGCGCGCGATGACGCGCGACATCGACTGGGGCGTTCCCGTCCCGGTCCCCGGCTACCCGGAGGACACGAAGCGCATCTACGTCTGGTTCGACGCCGTCATCGGCTACCTGTCCGCGAGCATGGAGTGGGCGCAGAACCGCGGCACGCCGGAGGCATGGCGCGAGTGGTGGCAGAACGCCGACGCCGGCCACTACTACTTCATGGGGAAGGACAACATCGTCTTCCACGCGGTCATCTGGCCGGCCATGCTCATGGGGTACGGGCACGACCTGCACCTGCCGACGAACGTCGTCGCCTCCGAGTTCCTGACGGTGGAAGGGCGGAAGGCGTCGACGAGCCGGAACGTCGCCATCTGGGTGCACGACTTCCTCACCCGCTACGACCCGGACCCGCTGCGCTACTACCTCACCGCCGCCGGGCCGGAGACGCAGGACTCCGACTTCACGTGGGACGAGTTCGTCCGCCGCAACAACGACGAGCTGCTCGCGAACTGGGGCAACCTCGTCAACCGCACGCTCGTGAACGCGTACCGGAACTTCGGCGAGGTGCCGGCTCCCGGCGAGCTCGGCCCCGCCGACGTGCAGGTGCTCAGCGCCGTGGCGGCGAGCTTCGACGAGGTCGGATCCCTCATCGAGCACGTCCGGTTCAAGGCGGCGATCGCCGAGGCGATGCGGGTCAGCTCGCTCGCAAACCAGTACGTCGCCGAGCAGGCGCCGTGGAACCTCCTGAAGACCGACCGGGAGCGCGCCGCCACGGTGCTCTACGTCGCGCTGCGCTGCGTCGACTCCCTGAAGACGCTGTTCGCCCCGTTCCTGCCGTTCACCTCGCAGGTCGTGCACGAGCTGCTCGGCTACGACGGCTATCTCGCCGGCCCGCTCGAGATCCGCGACCTCGGCGACCACAACGTCCTCACCGGCGACTACTCGAGCTGGGTCGGCGAGTGGAAGCCGAGCGAGCTCGAGGCAGGCCGGCCGCTGCGCGAGCCGGTGCCGCTCTTCCGCAAGCTTCCGCCGGAGACGGCGGCCGAGGAGCTCGCGCGCCTCGGCATCCAGTGACGTGATCGACACGCACGCGCACCTCGACGCGCTCGACGAGGACCCGGCCGACGTCGTCGCGCGCGCGCGTGACGCGGGCGTGACGCGGATCCTCACCGTCGGCATGGCGCAGGCGGTCGAGCTCGCCGATCGTTTCCAGGACGTCTATGCGATCGTCGGCATCCATCCGCACGAGTCCGCCGACGGCGACATCGACGAGGTACGCCGCCTGCAGGCGCATCCCAAGGTGGTCGCGGTGGGAGAGACGGGGCTCGACTGGTTCCGGAACTACGCGACGCCGGAGGCGCAGCGGAGTATCTTCGAGGCCCAGCTCGGTCTCGCCACCGAGCTGGGGAAGCCCGTCGTCATCCACACGCGGGCCGCCGACGACGACACGCTCGCCGCGCTCGCGGACTTCGACGGCACCGTCGTCCTCCACTGCTTCTCCTCGCCGCGCATGCTCCCGACCGCGCTCGAGCGCGGCTGGTACGTGTCGTTCGCCGGCAACGCCACGTACAAGAACGCGCCCGAGCTGCGCATCGCCGCGTCGCAAGTCCGCGCCGACCGCATCCTCGCCGAGACCGATTGCCCCTACCTCGCGCCCCAGGCGGTCCGCGGGAAGCGAAACGAGCCCGCGTACGTCACGTACACGCTCGGCGTCCTCGCGCAGGCGCGCGGCGAGGATCCCGACGAGCTCGGCGCCCGCATCGACGCGAACGCCACCGCGTGCTTCCGCCTGTGAAGAAGGAGCTCGGCCAGCATTTTCTCGCCGACCCGAACATCCTCGGCGTCATCGGCCGCCTCGCCGAGCTCTCCCCCGACGACGTCGTGCTCGAGATCGGCCTCGGCGAAGGTGTGCTGACGCGCTATCTCGCTGACCGGGTCGCGCTCGTGCACGGGGTCGAGATCGACCGGTCGCTGGAGCCGCATCTCCGCGACATCGACAACGTCGTCGTCCACTTCGGCGACGCCCTCGAGCTCGACCTGCCGCAGGAGGCGACGAAGCTCGTCGCCAACCTCCCGTACAACGTCGGGACGCCCATCGTCGTCGAGAGCCTCGACGGCCTGCCCAACATCCGGCTGTGGTGCGTCATGGTGCAGCGCGAGGTCGCCGACCGCTTCTTCGCCGACCCGGGCACGAAGGCGTACGGCGCCGTCTCCGTCCTGCTCCAGCTCGTTTGCGAGCGCACCGGCTTCCACCCCGTGTCGCGGACGGTGTTCCGGCCGCCGCCGAACGTCGACTCCGCGCTCGTCGCCTTCCGGCGCGTGCACCTGCCGGAGAACTACGCGCGCGTGAAGAAGATCGTGAGCGCCGCGTTCGCGCACCGTCGAAAGACGCTCGCGAACTCGCTCGAGCTCTCCGGCGTCGCGAGCCGGGCCGATGCGGTCGACGCGCTGGCACGCATCGGCCGCGACGCGAACGTGCGCGCGGAGGCGCTCGCCCCGCCGGAGTTCGCCGCGCTCGCCGAGGCGCTCGGGTGAGAGCGTCCGCCGCGGCGAAGATCAACCTCGCGCTCGTCGTCGGCCCGAAGCGCGACGACGACAAGCACGAGGTCGTCACCGTCTACCAGCGCATCGGGATTGCCGACCGGCTGGATGTCGTCGAAGCGGCCGACCTCCTCGTCGAGGGCTTCCCCGGCGACACGCTCGTGCGCGGCGCGCTCGAGGCGCTCGCCGAGCGTGCCGGGGTCCGGCCGGGATGGCACGTGCGCATCGAGAAGCGCCTCCCGGTCGCGGCCGGCATCGGCGGCGGGTCGAGCGACGCCGCCACTGCGCTGCGCCTCGCGAACGCGACCCTGCCGCAGCCGCTCGGCGACGACGACCTGCGCGAGCTCGCCGCCGGGATCGGCGCCGACGTGCCGTTCTTCCTCGTCGACGGCCCGCAGCTCGGCACCGGCGACGGGACGCAGCTTGCGCCGCTCGATCTGCCGCAGGACTTCTGGGTGCTGCTCGTCGTCCCGCGCGCCGTGCAGAAGCCGTCGACGGCGGCCGTGTACGCCGACTTCGACGTGCGCGCCGGCCACGTCGGGTTCGAGGAGCGCCGCGCCGTGCTGCTCGACGCGCTCGGCTCCGTCCGCCGGCCGCGCGACCTCGCCGCGCTGCCGCCGAACGACCTCGCCACGTCACCGATCTCGGCCGAGCTCTCGGGGCTCGGCGCCTTCCGCGCCGACGTCAGCGGCGCCGGCCCGTCCGTGTACGGGCTGTTCCATCACAAGCCGCAGGCGAAGGCCGCGCAGCGCGTGCTGAAGCGGAGCGGCGACACCTGGCTGACGGCACCAGCGTGGTACGGTTGACGAGGCGATGAGCTCGTCACACGCCATGGAACGCGGCCCGAGCGGCTGGCTCCACCACCGCCGCGTCCGCCTCGCAGCGTGGATCGCAGTAGCCGAGGGCCTCATCGTCCTCTTCTCGCACGACATCACCAAGTGGACGGTCATCGTGCTCGCGATCGTCGGCGTCGTCGCGTTCCTCGGCGGACGCGAAAGCCGCTCGTCGATCGTCCGGAACGTCCTGTGGATCTTCGCCGCGTCCCAGTTGCTCGCCGTCATCCTCGTGATCCTGGCCTGGGTGGTGAAGTGGGCGCTGATCCTCGCGATCGTCGTCCTCGCCGTCGCGGGGCTCGTCTATCTCTTCTCAGAGCACAAGTAGAATCCCGACCCCCGATGGGGCGTGGCCAAGTGGTAAGGCAACGGGTTTTGGTCCCGTGATCCCAGGTTCGAATCCTGGCGCCCCAGCCACTCTTCGGATCTGACATGGCAGACGACCTCGCAGCAGTGGTGATGGCCGGCGGCCTCGGCACGCGCATGAGGAGCGCGACGCCGAAGCACCTGCACCCGATCCTCGGCCGGAGGATGGTCGACTGGGTCGTCGAGGCCGCGCGCGGCGCCGGCGTCGAGCGCATCGTCGTCGTCGCGTCGCCCGACAGCGCCGACTCCTACGACGGGCTCGAAGTGGCGGTGCAGGAGCAGGCGCGCGGCACCGGCGATGCCGTGCTCGCCGCGCGCGCCGCGCTCGAGGGCGCGGCAGGCGACGTGCTCGTCCTCAACGGCGACGTTCCGGCGCTGCGGCCGGAGACCGTACGCGAGCTCGTCGACGCGCATCGCACGGCGAAAGCCGCGGCAACGGTGCTCTCCTTCGAGCCCGGCGACGCACGCGCATACGGCCGTATCGTGCGCGACGGCGACGGCCGGCTCGCGCGCATCGTCGAGGCCGCC
>JAFALP010000029.1 GCA_019234175.1 Actinomycetota bacterium
GCGCCCGACACGGTGTTGCGCGTCGCCGTGCTCGTCGGCGAGCGCGTCGACGCGGGCACCCCGCTCGTGCAGTTCTACGACCGCGAGAACGGTCACCGCTCGCGCGACGCGCAGCTGCTCTATCGCGACGCGGAGGTCGGCACGGTGATCGACCTTCCGTGGGGAGAGACGGATCCGACGCACTTCGATCGCGCCAAGCAGGCCGACGGCCGCGTGATGCTCGCGGGCGGGCTCGGGCCCGACAACGTCGCGGAGGCGATCGCCGAGGTTCAGCCGTGGGCCGTCGACTCCGCACGCTCGACGGAGGAGGCGCCCGGGATCAAGCATCATCCGTCACTGCGCGCATGGGTGGAGGCGACGAGGTGACAGCTGCGACGGAGTTCGGCGCGTACGGCGGGCGGTATGTCCCGGAGACGCTGATCCCGGCGCTCGACGACCTCACGTCGAAGTGGTCGGAGCTGCAGCGCGACGAGTCGTTCCGCGCAGAGCTGAACGAGCTGCTGACGACCTACGCGGGCCGCCCCACGCCGCTCACCCGCGCGGAGCGCTTCGCGCCGGACAAGCGCCTGTATCTCAAGCGCGAGGATCTGCTCCACACCGGCGCGCACAAGGTCAACAACGCGCTCGGGCAGATCGTCCTCGCGCGGCGGCTCGGCAAGCACCGCATCGTCGCGGAGACGGGCGCCGGCCAGCACGGCGTCGCGACGGCGACCGTGTGCGCGCGGTTCGGGCTGGAGTGCGTGGTGTACATGGGCGAGGAGGACATGCGCCGCCAGCAGCCCAACGTCGAGCGGATGCGACTGATGGGCGCCACCGTGATGCCGGTCGACTTCGGCACGAAAACGCTGAAGGAGGCGACGAGCGAGGCGATCCGCGACTGGATCGCGAACGTCGGGACGACGCATTACCTCATCGGCTCGTGCGTCGGCCCGGCGCCGTATCCCGAGATCGTCCGCGAGCTCCAGCGTGTCATCGGCGACGAGGCGCGCGAGCAGATCCTTGCCGCCGAAGGGCGCCTCCCGGAGGCGGTCGTCGCCTGCGTCGGCGGCGGCTCGAACGCGATCGGGATCTTCTACGGCTTCCTCGACGACGAGGACGTGCGCATCGTCGGCGTCGAGGCGGCAGGCGCCGCGTCGCTCGGGACGGGCCGTGCGGGCGTCCTGCACGGCGCGCGATCCTCGGTACTCGCCGACGAGGACGGGCAGATCGCCGATGCACACTCGATCTCCGCCGGGCTCGACTACCCCGGCGTCGGCCCCGAGCACGCCTACCTTCGGGACATCGGCCGGGTGGAGTACGTCGGCGCGACCGACGCAGAGGCCCTGGCCGCGTTTCGCGACCTCGCGCGCACGGAGGGGATCATCCCCGCGCTGGAGCCCTCGCATGCGCTCGCGCGCGCGCGTGAACTCGAAGAGGAGCTCATCCTCGTCGGCCTCTCCGGGCGCGGGGACAAGGATCTCGCCGAGGCGCTGAGACACCTCACGTGAGCAAGGCCCTCGTCGTCTACCTCATGGCCGGCCCGGACACGCCCGACCTGGCGCACGCGGCCGTCGACGGCGGTGCCGACACCGTCGAGATCGGCTTCCCGTTCTCCGACCCGCTCGCCGACGGTCCCGTCATCCGCCGAGCCGCCGAGCGCGCGCTCGCGCAGGGCATGCGGACGCGCCAGTGCCTCGACGTCCTCGCGCGCACACGCGAGCGGCTCCCGGGCACGCCGCTGATCCCGATGACGTACTCGTCGCTTCTCGAGGCCTACGGGTGGGAGCGCTTCGCGGAGGACGTCGCCGCCAGCGGCGGGTCGAGCATGATCGTCGCCGACTTGCCTGCGGGAGAGCGCCCGAGCCTGCGGCGCGTGCAGCTCGTCGCGCCGACCTCAACGGACGAACGCATCGCGCTCGCCGGCGCCGAGACGGACGGCTGGCTCTACCTCGTGACGATCGCGGGCACGACCGGCGCGCGCGGCGAGCTCTCCCCCGCGCTCCCCGGCCTCGTCGAACGCACGCGCCGGCTCGTGGACGCACCGCTCTACGCCGGCTTCGGCATCTCCACGCCCGCGCACGCGCGCGCGGCGACGGAGCTGGCGGACGGGATCGTCGTCGGCTCGGCGGCGCTCGAGGCCGCGGAGGACGGCCCGGAGGCGCTGCGGGACTTCGTCGCGAGTCTGCGCGCGGTGATCTAGGAGCCGGACGCGCTCGAGGGCGGCGCGTTCCACTCGAACGTCGGCGGCGGAACGATCTGCACCGTCGGGACCGGCTGGACCGGAGGGGGAGCGATGGGCGCGGGGGCGACCGGCACGGGCTCGGGCGCAGGCGCAACAGGCGGAGGCGCGAAGGCGACGACGGGCACCGGCTCGGCCACCGAGATCGGCGCAGGCGCCGGCGCGGGTGCCGCCACCGGCGGCATGAGCGGCGCCGGCATGGCCGGGAGCGTGGGCGCGTCCGCCGCGGCCGCCGGCGCGGGTGCGAGCACGGGCGCCGGGGTCGCGGTGAGCACGGTGGGAGGAGGTGCCGGGAGGGGGACGGCGTGTGCCGCCGGCAGGACCGGCGACGACATCGCTGCGGGCGGAGCGGGAAGCGCGGGCGCGGGTGCAGCGGCGGGGAGCGGCGCGGGCGGAGCGGGAAGCGTCAGGCGGATGCCCTCGACCCGGCGCACGACACGCTCGATCTCGAGCTGGTTGAGCGCCAGGCTGGCCTGGAGGCGCAGCGAGACCGCGCGCGACTGGCCCATGAGGTAGCCGAGGTAGGCGCCGGCGGCGGCGCCGATGAGGATGATGGCGTAGGCGAACCGGTGCGGGATCGCCTGATGGACGGTCGAGACGTGCGCGAGGACGAGCGGCCCGGTGCCGAGCGCCGTCCCGAGGGCGAAGCCCAGGGCGGTGAGCCGCGTCACGCGGGAGCCGGCCTTCTGCTGGAGCCGCGTGGCGTACTGCTCGATGACCGAGGGGTCGGAGCTCATGCCTCACCCATCGGCTCATCCGCTCCCTGACTTGAGGGTTTCATGGACTCTTCAAAAACCTCTCATCCCCCTCCTAAGAGGGTTGGCTTGGATGGGGGTCGGCAAGGTACGACTTAGGAGCCCAGACACCCGTGAACAGACACTTCATCCTCCACCGCGTCGTCCCCGTCGCGGCCGCGCTCGCGGTCGGCGGCGGCATCGGCGCCGGCATCTACGCAGGCGTCGGGGGCGGCTCGTCGAGCCCGAAGACGGTGACCACCGTGGACACGTCGACCGTCCAGCCGGCCGCCTCCACCCAGACGATCTCGAGCCTGAGCCAGCTGTACAAGACGGTCACGCCGGGCGTCGTCGACATCACCGTCACCGAGTCCAGCTCGAGCGGCTTCGGCTTCGGCCAGCAGACGACGCAGGCCGAGGGGACCGGATTCGTCTACGACACGAAGGGCGACATCATCACGGCCGCCCACGTCGTCGACGGCGAGACGTCGATCAAGGTCCACTTCAAGGACGGGACGACGGCGAACGCGACGCTCGTCGGCAAGGACGACTCCACCGACACCGCCGTCATCAAGGTGAGCGGGGACGCGTCCGAGCTGCACCCGCTCTCGATCGGCTCGTCCGCGTCGTTGGAGCCCGGCGCCGAGGTGGTCGCGATCGGCAGTCCGTTCGGCCTCACCGAGTCGATGACCGCCGGCATCGTCAGCGCCGTCGGACGCACGATCACCGCGCCGAACAACTTCTCCATCTCCGGCGCGATCCAGACGGACGCCCCCATCAACCACGGCAACTCGGGCGGGCCGCTGCTGACGACGAACGGCGACGTCGTCGGCGTCAACGTCCAGATCGACAGCAACTCGGACGGCAGCGAGGGCGTCGGGTTCGCGACGCCGATCGACACGGTGAAGAGCGTGGCGAACACGCTCATCTCGGGCGGCACCGTCGAGCACGCCTACCTCGGCATCCAGGTCGGCGACGCGGCGAACAGCGGCGGCGCGCAGGTCAGCTGCGTCGTCGGGAACTCGCCGGCCGACAACGCCGGGCTGAAGGCCGGCGACGTCATCACCGCCGTCGGCTCCACGCCGGTCACGAGCGCGGACGACCTCACCGCCGCGGTGAACAGCTACAAGCCCGGCGACAAGACGACGATCACGGTCACGAGCAGCGGCTCGAAGAAGACGCTGAACCTCACGTTCGGCTCGCGCCCGACCTCGTCCTCGACCTGCTCGTAAGCAACCGGGGCCGGCGGGCGCTAGCGCGTCCGCCGGCTCACCGCGTTCCAGCGCGGGTAGTGCGTCCGCGCCCAGTCCTCGCGCACATCGCCGAGCGTCATCCCGCGCAGCGAGTGCCGGGTGGCGGGATGGATGAGCGCGAGATACAGGTGCCCGACGAGCAGCCCGAGCGCGGCGAACATGAGGCCGTCGTGGAGGATGACGGTGCTTGCGAAGCGGAAGCGCGTGTCGCGCTCGCCGAACCAGAGGAGCAGACCGGACGCGAGGAACAGGATGGTGAACGCCGCCGTCAGGATCGCGTTCACCTTCTGCCCGACGTTGAAGCGGTCGTCGTCGAGCCGCTCGAGCTCGCGCGCCGTGCGCAGGAGCCCGCCGCGGTCGCCGAAGAGCGCCACCACGAGGAGGAGCGACACCCACGTGATCCCGCCCCAGAAATGCATGTCCTTGATG
>JAFALP010000177.1 GCA_019234175.1 Actinomycetota bacterium
GCCTGGGCCGCGGCCTTCATCTTGCTGCTGTTCATCCTGTTTGCGAGCCTCACCGCCCGATGGCTCGCCACCCGGAGCGTCCGGAAGATCACGGGCCGCTGATGGAAGGAGTTGACGACATGTCGTCTACGATCGAGCCAGCCATGACCGAACCGAGCGTGAAGGTGGAGACGCGTCGCCAGCCGATGCCTCCGCGCGAGCGGCTCGAGGCCATGTTCGACGTCAAGGATCTCGACGCCATCTACGGCAGCAAGCCGGCCGTGAAGGGCGTGAACATGGAGATCTACAAGAACCTCGTCACGGCCATCATCGGGCCGTCCGGGTGCGGGAAGAGCACGTACCTCCGCTGCTTCAACCGGATGAACGACCTCATCCCCGGCTTCCGCCAGGAAGGGGTCATCCGCTATCAGGACACGGACATCAGCGGATCGAACATCGACCCCGTTGCGGTGCGCCGCAACATCGGCATGGTGTTCCAGCGCCCGAACCCGTTCCCGAAGTCGATCTACGACAACGTCGCCTGGGGCTGCCGCGTGCTCGGCATGAAGGACAACATGGACGAGCGTGTCGAGCGCGCCCTCACGCAGGCCGCGCTCTTCGACGAGGTGAAGGACCGCCTCAAGGCGAGCGGCCTCTCGCTCTCCGGCGGGCAGCAGCAGCGCCTCTGCATCGCGCGCGCGATCGCCGTCGAGCCGGACGTCGTCCTCATGGACGAGCCCGCATCGGCGCTCGACCCGATCGCCACGCAGGCGATCGAGCAGCTGATGCACCAGCTCAAGAGCCAGTACACCTTCGTCATCGTCACGCACAACATGCAGCAGGCCGCGCGCGTCGCCGACATGACCGCGTTCTTCTCGATCTCCAGGGGCGCCGAGGGCGAGCGCTGGGGCGAGCTCGTCGAGTACGACGCCACCGAGAAGATCTTCACGGCGCCAGGCGACAAGCGCACCGAAGACTACGTAACCGGTAGGTTCGGCTGAACCTGCCGCGCACGTTCCGCCGCTGAGGATTCCGCTTCGCGGAGACGAGTTCTCGGCGACTGTTCGTTCTGCGCTCTTCAGGCGTTTGGGAAGCGGCACACGATCTGCAGGCCCTGCCCTGGGGCGCTCGTGGCGTCGACGGTGCCGCCGGCGGCGGTGACGACGTGCTTCACGATGGCGAGGCCCAGGCCGGTGCCTCGCGACGTGCGTGCCTGGTCGGCGCGGTAGAACCGTTCGAACAGGCGCGGCAGCTCGCTCTCGCGCACGCCCTTGCCGTCGTCGACGACGCTGAGGACGTTCGCGTCGCCGTCGCGCTCGACGGTGACGCGTGCGGTCGTGCCGGGGCCGGCGTAGCGGATCGCGTTCTGCACGAGGTTGTCCGCGATGACGCGCAGCATGCGCGGCCGCAGGGGCAGCTCGATCGTCCCGTCGCCGGACACCGTGAGCGCGACCTCGGAGTGCTCCGACCGGTCCTCGTACGCATGCGCGATCTCCTCGAGGATCGGCAGCGCCGTCGTTCTCCCGAGCGATACCACTTCGCGACCGGTCTCGAGCTCGCCGAGGAACAGGACGTCGTCGATGAGCTCGCGCGCAGCCTCGATCTCCAGGCGCGCCTGGTCGACGAGATCGTCGATGTCCGCGCCCGGGAGCGCGGTGCTCTCGAGCAGGACGAGCAGGCGCGTCAGCGGCGTCCGGAGCTCGTGCGACACCGCCGCCGTGAAGCCGGCACGGAGCTCCTCGTACGCGGACAGCGCCGGGAGCGCGCCGATGAAGAGGACGAGCGCGTCGTCGCCGACGTCGCCCAGGCGCCGCCCGGGGACGAGGCCGATGTTGGAGGCGACGACCCGCCGCTCGTCGTCCAGGACGACGACCGGGCCGGCCGCGTCCGCGACCAGGGCCTCGACCCGCTCGACCTCGTCGTTCACCACCCCTTCACCAGTCCTTCACTGTTCATCGACCCGTGAAAACCGGGCATATCTCGATAATGATGCAAATGCCGAAGGTTCTGATCGTCGAGGACGACGAGGTGATCGCCCAGGGGATGGCGCGGCACCTCGGGGCCGCAGGATTCGATGCCGTCTGGGTCGGAAACGGCGAGCAGGGGCTCGCCCGGCTCCGGTACGAGCAGCCGGACGCCTGCGTGCTCGACCTCATGCTCCCCGGCCTCGACGGCTGGAAGCTGATCGAGACCGTGCGCTCGGAGGGCATCGCCACGCCGGTGGTCGTGGTCTCGGCCCGCGGCACCGAGCACGACCGCGTCCACGCGCTCGAGATCGGCGCCGACGACTACCTCGTGAAGCCCTTCTCGATGAAGGAGCTCGTGGCCCGCGTCCGCGCTGCGGCGCGGCGAGGCATTCGCCGCGAAGAGACGCCACGCGGCGAGCCGATCGACATCGAGGAGCTGCGCGTCGACCCGCGCGAGGTGCAGGCGTACATCGACGGCAAGAGCGCCGAGCTAACCCCGACCGAGTTCCGGCTCCTCTACCAGCTCGCGCTCGACCAGGGCCGCGTCGCCACCCGCGACGAGCTGCTCCAGAAGCTCTGGGGCCGCCGCGAGTCGCACCGCGACCGGACCGTCGACGTCTTCGTCCGCCGGCTGCGGGAGAAGATCGACCAGCGCGCTCCGCGGCACACGTTCATCCAGACGCGGTACGGGGTCGGCTACAAGCTCGAAGCCGTCCCCAAGTAGTCACGAGAGCGTCACCAGAGCGACCCCCATGCCGCGGCCGGCCGGCCGCACGATCCGCGCGATGCGGTTCGTCGTCGCCGCCCACCGGGACACCGGAACGAATACGGCGCTCGCCGCCGCCGCCGAGGCCCTCGGCGTCGTCGCCGACGTGCTGCCGCCGCGCGACGCGCTGCGGATCCTCGAGCCGGGCGACGTCGCGCTCGCGCGCCTCGACGTGCGCGAGACGCTCGACGGGATCGAGAGCGGAAGCCTCGAGCTCGAGCGCATGGCCACCGCCGGCGTCGAGGTCCTGAACCGGCCCAGCTCGCTCGTCGCCGCGCACGACAAGCTCCTCACCGCGCGCGCGCTCCGTCTCGCCGGCATCCCGCATCCGCACACGTGGCTGATCGCCGAGGGGATGCCGTCGTCGGCGCCGGAGCTGCCGCTCGTCCTCAAGCCGCGGTTCGGGAGCTGGGGACGCGACGTCGTCCTCTGCCGCACCGCATCCGCGCTGGACGAGGCGCTCGAGCAAGCGGCGCTGCGCGGCTGGTTCCGCGAGCACGGCGCGCTCGCACAGGAGCTCGTCCCGCCCCTCGGGTGGGACATCCGCATCGTCGTCGCCGGGGGCCGAGTCGTCGGTGCGGCCCGGCGAGTCGCCGCAGAGGGTGAGTGGCGCACGAACGTCGCGCTCGGCGGCCGGAGCGAGGCGATCGAGCCGCCGCCGCTCGCGCGGTCGCTCGCGCTGGCCGCGGCCGCGGCGGTCCGGGGCGACCTCGTCGGCGTCGACCTGCTGCCGACGCGAACCGGATACGTCGTCGCCGAGGTGAACGGCGCCGTCGACTTTCAGCCGTACTACGCGCTCGACTTCGAGGACGTCTACACCGAGGTCGTGCTCGAGCTCCTCCGCGTCGCGCGCGACCGCCGCGCGCTCGAGCTCGTCGGCGCCTAGACCTAGAGATCCTCGATCGGCTGGGGCACGAGCCCGGTGACGACGCCGCGGCGACCGCCGGACTCGTACACGACGTCGACGGTCTCGTGCCCGCGGTACGTGCCGGCGATCCCGAGCCAGATCGACAGCCAGCGCCAGAAGCCCAGGCGGCCCTCCTGCACGATCGCGCGCGGGAACACGAGCGACCGGCCGAGCACTTCGTAATCGACGTCACGACGCTGCCGCACCCCGTTCACGAAGACGTCGAATTCGTCCGGGACATGGGGCGGCAGATCGACGCGCGTGCGCTCGGCCACCTCCATAGAATGCCCACAGGTTGCGCCGGAAGCTGACGATCTTCGTGCTCGTCGCCGTCGCCGTGCTCGCCGCGGCCGGCGTCGCCGAAGCCGCCAACGGCGGCTTCACGCCCGTCACCCCGCACTCGCCGAACGCGAATCACATCAATACGGCGTATTACGTCATCCTCGGCTTCACCGGCGCGATCTTCCTGCTCGTCGAAGGGGCGCTCGCCGTCTTCATCGTCAAGTACCGCCGCCGTGGCCGCTCACGCACGGCCGACGGCGCCCAGGTGCACGGCAACACCCGCCTCGAGCTGATCTGGACCGTCGCCCCGGTGCTGATCCTCGCCGCCATCGGCACCGTCGTCTTCCTCGAGCTGCCGAAGATCTCCAACGCGCCCGCCGCGTCGAACCCGATCCACATCACCGTGGAGGGCCACCAGTTCTACTGGCAGTTCGACTATCCGAACGGCGCCCGCACGATCGGCTCCCTGTACGTCCCGGTCGACCGCGTCGTCGACTTGAAGGTCGTCTCCGACGACGTGATCCACAGCTGGTGGATCCCGGCGCTCGGCGGCAAGATCCAGGCGATCCCGGGCCGGACGAACCACACGTGGTTCGAGGCGAACGATCCCGGCACGTACACCGGGCAGTGCGCCGAGCTCTGCGGCGTCTATCACGCGGCCATGGCGGCGCGCGTCGTCGCCGAGAGCACGTCGGCCTACGCGCACGACACGTCCGTCCCGGTGGCGACCGCCAACCTCGGCCGCGCCGAGTTCACCGGCGTGTGCGCCACGTGCCACGGCATGACCGGGCACGGCGGCTATGGGCCGAACATCTCCGACAACTCGCTGCTGACGCAGAAGTCCGGCCTGTCCGGGCTCGTCACCAAGGGCCTCGGGCTCATGCCGCCGGTCGCGATCGCATGGACACCTGCGCAGTACGACGCCCTCGCCGCCTACGTCGAGGCTCACGTCTTCAAGGGAGCCTCGAGTGGCGGTTGACGTCCAGACACAGCCGAGGGTGGAGTGGCAGAGCGGGCGCATCGCGAGTTGGCTCGTCACCGTCGACCACAAGCGCATCGGAATCATGTACATCGCGACGTCGCTCTTCTTCTTCGTGCTCGGCGGCGTCCTCGCCGTGCTCATGCGCGCGCAGCTGGCGACGCCGGGCGAGAAGTTCCTGACGAAGGGCTCCTACGACGAAGTGCTGACGATGCACGGCACGACGATGATCTTCCTGTTCCTCGTGCCGGTGCTCGCCGGCTTCGGCAACTACCTCGTGCCGCTGATGATCGGCGCACGCGACGTCGCGTTCCCGCGGTTGAACGCGTTGTCGTACTGGCTCTACCTGCTCGGCGGGATCGTCCTGTGGTCGAGCTGGTTCGCCACCGGCGGAACCGCACGCGCGGGCTGGTGGTCCTACCCGACGCTGTCCGAGGCGGAGTTCAGCCCCGGTCACGGCCAGGACTACTGGATCCTCAGCATCCACATCCTGTCGCTCGCCTCGCTCGTGGGCGCGATCAACTTCATCGTCACGATCGTGAACATGCGCGCGCGTGGGATGACGTGGATGCGGATGCCGCTGTTCGTGTGGTCGATCTTCACCTACGCGATCCTGCTGCTGATCGCGCTGCCGGCCCTGTCGGCGGCGGTGACGATGCTCCTGCTCGATCGGCGCGGCCTGACGCACTTCTTCATCCCGTCGAAGGGCGGGAACGTCGTGCTCTACCAGCACATGTTCTGGTTCTTCGGGCACCCCGAGGTCTACATCATGGTGCTG
>JAFALP010000253.1 GCA_019234175.1 Actinomycetota bacterium
CGGGTACGGTAGCGCCCTCGCTTTCGAGCGGAACGCTCACCGACTGGGCGCGCACGCCCGTGCCGAACCAGTAGCCGATGAGCCCGAAGAGCACGATCACGCCCAGCGTTCCGAGCGTGAGCGCCTCGAACGTGCCGCGCGACACACCCCACGTGCCGTGGAAGTCGTACGACACGTGGAAGAGCTTCTCGAGCGTCCCCGGAAAAACGGCCTCCCACGAGCCGAGCGCGATCCAGAACGTCGTCAGCACCGTGGAGACCCAGATGCCGGGCAGGCCCCACGGATGGACGTACGGCCGGTAGACGTGCGGATGCGAATAGCGGAGCTTGAGAGTGGCGGGGAAGATCCAGAGATACGAGAGCAGCGTCGTGCTGATGGCGATCGTCAGGACGACGTAGAAGCGCGCATTCGTCCCGCCGTTGAAGGCCGCGATCGCGACGAAGGAGAAGACCGTCGACACGATCCCGGACATCATGTTCACGCGAACCGGCGTCCCGAGCTTCCTGTTGAACACGCCGAAGAACGGGAAGAACGCGCCGTCGTAGGCAGCGACCGCCTGGATGCGGTCGGATCCGATCATCCACACCGCGCCCGACGTCACCAGCGCACCGATGAACGACAGCGTCATGAGGACGAGGAGCGCGTGCGCGGCACCGCCGTACACGCCGTGGAACGCAACCGTCACGGCGTCGATGAAGCCGCCGATGTTCGTGACCTGCTTCAGCGGCAGGACGAGCAGGATGCAGAACACCGGCACGACGTACATGAGGATCCCCGTGATTCCGCTGCGGAGGATCGAAATCGGCACGTCACGCTGCGGGTTCTCCATCTCCTCGGCAGCGCCGTTCTGCAGCTCGAAGCCGACGTAGTTGAAGAGGAGGACCGGCACGAGGCCGAAGAACACGGCCTTCGTCGGGCTGAAGTGGCCCTGGAAGCTCGAGAAGCCGTGCTTGGCCCCGTAGATGATCATCGTCAGCGAGAAGAACCCGAGGACGACGCCGCGGAGGATGGCGCCGGCATTGGGGATCCATTTGCCGTAGCGGAGCGAGATGATGGCGACGCCGATCGACAGCCAGATGAAGAGGAAGCAGAAGACGTAGGCGCCCGGGCTCTTGCTCCCGATGGAGAACACGTTCGCCTTCCAGGCGTTCAGGCTGGTGAAGGCGAGCGAGCCGCCGACCCAGAGCGGATTCGTCACCCAGTAGAGAACCGCGGCGATGCCGCCGTGGAGCCGGCCGAATGCGAGCTTCGTCCACTCGTACGGACCGCCCTCCTGCGTGAACGCCGAGCCGACCTCGGCCATCATCAGCATGTACGGCGCGACGAACAGCAACGCCGTGATCAGAAGCCAGATGAAGCCCTCGGGCCCGTTGCTCGCGACCGTGCCGAGCGTGTCGAGCCCGACGAACGCGCACACGGTGAAGAACACCATGTCGAAGCGGCGCAGCGACTTGATGAGCTTGCCCTTCTCCTCCAGCGCAAGCCTCGTCGTCTGCTCGGTGTCTACTGCAGTCGTTGCCATGCCTCGCTGAGCACCTCCCCAAGGATCGTCGTCATTTCGTCGAACTCCCGCTGCGTGGCGATCAGCGGCGGGGAGATCTGGATCACGGGGTCGCCGCGATCGTCGGCTCTGCAGATGAGCCCCTTCTCGAACAGCCGCGGCGAGAGGAAGCCCCTCAGCAGCGACTCGCACTCACCGTCGTCGAAGCTCTCCCTCGTCCCCTTGTCCTTCACGAGCTCGAGGGCGTAGAAGAACCCCGTTCCGCGCAGGTCGCCGACGATCGGGAGATCGAGAAGCTGGCCGAGCGTCGCCCGGAGGGCGTCGCCGTTGTCGCGCACGTTCTCGACGACGCGTTCCCGCTTCATGATCTCGATGTTCTTCAGTGCGATCGCGCACTGCACGGGATGGCCGCCGAAGGTGATCCCGTGTGCGTACATCGAGACGTCGCCGAGGAACGGCTCGAAGACGTGGTCGGCGGCGATGACCGCGCCGATCGAGGCGTAGGCGGATGAGAGGCCTTTCGCGCTCGTGATCAGGTCCGGCCGGATGTCGTACAGCTCCGAGCCGAACCAGGCGCCGAGCCGGCCGAAGCCGGTGATGACCTCGTCGGCACAGAGGAGGATCCCGTACCGGTCGCAGATCTCGCGCACGCCGCGCCAGTAGCGCGCGGGCGGCGTGAACGAGCCGCCGGCGTTCTGGACGGGCTCCATGATCACCATGGCGACCGTCTCCGGCCCTTCCTGGAGGATCGCCTGCTCGAGGTCGTCGAGCAGGAAGGCGGTGAACTGCTCCTCCGTCTCGCCGGACGGCCGGTGATAGCGGTTCGTGTTCCGGACGTGGACGACGTCGGGCACGAGCGGCTCGAACGGCGCGCGCAACGCGGCGATGCCGTTGATGGAGAGCGCGCCCATCGTCGTGCCGTGATAGGCGAGACGGCGCGAGACCGCCTTCCAGCGCCGCTCGCCGCGCGCGAGGTGGTACTGCCGCGCGAGCTTCCACGCCGACTCGACCGCTTCCGATCCGCCGGAGACGAAGAAGACGCGGTTCAAGTCGCCAGGCGTGAGCTGCGCGATCTCGTGCGCGAGCTCGATCGCGCGCGGGTGCGCGTACGACCAGTTCGTGTAGAAGGGCAGCTCGCGCATCTGCTCGAGCGCGGCCTGGCCCATCTCCTCGCCGTACGAGTACCCGACCTGCACGGCGAAGAGGCCGGCGAGCGCGTCGAGATAGCGGTTGCCGTCCGAGTCGTAGAGGTAGCACCCCTCGCCACGGACGATGATCGGCGGCACGTGCCCGCCCATGCGGGTGAAGTGCAGCCAGAGATGGTCGCGCGCCGCTTGGCGCAGATCAGCGACTGCCATTGGCCCCCCAGTCGTAGAGCTGCTTGTACATCTCCAGGTAGAAGAAGGTCTCCGTCGAGGCGACGTCGTCGAGGGCCCGCATGCGGTTGGTGATGTCGAGGAGCTCGCGCCGCGTCGCGGCGACGACCTCGACGACGATGTCGAACTGCCCCGCGGTGACGACGACGTAATCCGCCTCGGGCCAGCGCGAGATCTCGTCCGCGACCGGCTCGGGCGGACCCGACGTCTTGATGCCGACGAGCGCCTGGTCGAAGCCGAGGCCGAGCGGGTTCGTCACGCCGACGACCTGCAGGATCCCTGCATTCGAGAGCCGCGCGTACCGGGCGCGCACCGTCGCCTCGGAGACGCCGAGGCGCCCGGCGATGCGGCGGAACGACTCGCGGCCGTTCGCCTGCAGCTCCTCGATGATCTTCCGGTCGAGCTCGTCGACCGGGCGCGCGGGGGCGACCGGCCCCCTCGGTGCATCCAGCTTCTGAGCGTGCACCCTGCGCAATGCGAGGTGTTCGTACCAGAGAACGACGCAATTCGTCAACGTCTTGACTTCTGACCACGAATTGCGAGAAGGTCAAGCCATGGCCAGGACACCTCTTCTCCGTGCCCTGCGGCGGCTCGCAGCCGATTCAGGCGAAGCCGACCGCCTGGGGATTCCGGTTTCCGAGCTCCGGGCTCGGCGAGCCGAGGACGCGGCGTACGACCGCGGCGAGTTCTTGAAGAAGGCCGGCGTCGCCGGCGCAGGCGTGCTCGCCGGCTCGGCGTTCCTCGCCGACCGCGCGCGGGCGGCAAAGGGCGGAACGAACGCCCGCATCGCCATCATCGGCGGCGGCATCGCCGGCTTGCACGCGGCGCTCGTCCTGAAGGACAAGGGCGTGTACGCCGACGTGTACGAGTCCTCGAACCGAGTCGGCGGGCGCATGCACTCCGACTGGACCGAGTTCGGCCAGGGCTTCTGGGACAACAACCAGCAGGCGGAGCTCTGCGGTGAGCTCATCGACTCCGGCCACAAGCAGATCCTCAATCTCGCGAACCGCTTCAACCTTCCGGTCGTCGACCTCCTCGCCGCGCAGCCGGCGGGGACGCAGGACACGAACTGGATCTTCGGCGCCGAGTACACCGACGACCAGGCGGCGGCCGACTTCCAAGGCGTCGCCCCGACGTTGAAGCAGCAGCTGAAGGCCGCCGGCTATCCGACGCTGTACAACAGCTCGACGCCGACGGGGCAGATGCTCGACCAGATGTCCGTGCACGACTGGATCGCGAACTACGTCCCCGGAGGCCTCGGGTCGAAGTTCGGCGACCTGTTGAACTCCGCGTACAACGAGGAATACGGCGCCGAGACGACCGACCAGTCGTCGCTGAACCTCGTGTACCTGCTCGGCTTCCAGCCGAAGCAGGGCTTCAACGTGCTCGGCCAGTCGGACGAGCGGTACCACATCGCCGGCGGGAACTCGGCCTTGCCGATCGCGATCGCGAACGCGCTTCCCTCCGGAAGCGTCCATCTCGGCTATTCGATGACGTCGATCGGGCTGAAGAACGACGGCTCGATCAAGGTGTCGTTCTCGAACGGGCAGACGATCGTCGCCGACCAGGTGATCCTGTGCATGAGCTTCTCCGTCCTGAGGACGCTCGACTACTCGAAGGCCGGCTTCGACCAGCTGAAGCAGACGGCGATCACCCAGCTCGGATCGGGCCACAACGCGAAGCTCAACGTCCAGTTCAAGTCCCGACTCTGGAACGCGCAGGGAAGCACGGGCAACATCTACACCGACCTGCCCTTCCAGAGCGGCTGGGACGTCACCCGCGGCCAGTCCGGCGCGACGGGCATTCTCGTCGAGTACCCCGGGGCGAACGTGGCGACGTCGCTCGCGCAGTCGAACCCCTACACGACGACTGCGAACAACCCGAACGTGAAGAAGGCGGTCCAGGCGTACCTCAAGCAGCTCGAGGGCGTCTTCCCGGGCATCAGCGCCCAGTGGAACGGTAAGGCGATGCTCTCCACGCCCTTCACCGATCCGAATCTCCTGCTCTCGTATGCGTACTGGCGCGTCGGCCAGTACACGGCGTTCAGCGGCTACGAGGGTGTCCGGCAGGGCAACATCCACTTCGCCGGCGAGCACTGCTCGACCGGCTTCCAGGGATACATGGAAGGCGGCGCCGAGGAAGGCAAGCGCGCGGCGAAGGAGATCCTCTCGGATCTCGGCATCAGCTAGAGGCCGTAGGCGGTGACGTGTTCGGGTGTCACGCGCACCCGGACACGTCGCTGGCCTTCGACGTACGGCCACGGCTTGCCGTCGTACTTCTCGCTGAGCCGGTTGATCTGCTCCTCGGCGCCGTCGGTCGTGAGCTCCGCGTGCCCGTCGACGGCGACCCAGTGGTAGAAGTCCGGCGCCGAGACGAGGACGGAGACGCGCGCGTCGCGCTCGAGGTTCCCGGGCTTCGCGCGTCCGTAGGCGGTGTTGAAGCTCAGCGAGTCGCCGTCGCGCTCGATCCAGACCACGGTCGTCTGCGGCGAGCCGTCCGCGCGCAGCGTGGTGACGACACCGAAGTAGGTGTTGTCGAAGAATGCGAGTTGGGCCGGCGTCAGCATCGTGCTAGGTTGTGCACCGTATCCGTTCCCGGCGAGAGGAGGTAGGACAATGAAGCCTGTGCGTGTCGCCTCCTCGGTCTTCCTGACCTAGCGCCGGGCGGCTCCTTCGGGACGTTCGGCGTCCCTTTCGTCTCGAAGGAGATCTGGCTTGCCTGGATTCGATCTGGGGGAGCTCGGCTGGTGTGCCGAGCTCGCCGACAACCTGGAGCAAGGCCTCGAGCCCGGCCGCGTCGTGGCCGTGCACCGAGGCGCATTCGACGTGGCGACGCCGCACGGGTCCGTGCGTGCGCGGTTGCCCGGCCGGCTCGTGCGCGACGGGGTCGACGTCGCCGTCGGGGATTGGGTCGGCCTCGCCGGCGCGTTGGTGCGGGCCGTCCTTCCGCGGAAGAGCGCGATCGTGCGCAAGAGCGCCGGACTGACGTCGGAGGCGCAGACGCTGGCGGCGAACGTCGACGTCGCGTTCGTCGTGACGTCGCTCGGACCGGATCTCGAGCCTCGGCGCGTGGAGCGGTATCTCGTGACCATCTGGGAGAGCGGCGCGGTGCCGGAGATCGTGCTGACGAAGGCCGACCGGATGGAGGACCCGTGGCCGCTCGTCGCCGAGGTTGAAGCGGTGGCGATGGGCGTGCCGGTGCACGTGGTGTCGGCCGTGACCGGGCAGGGATGCGAAGCGTTGCGCGCGCGATTGGGGCCGGGCGCGACGGCCGTCGTGCTGGGGTCGAGCGGCGTCGGCAAGTCGACGCTCGTGAATCGCTGGGCCGGCCGTGAGGCGATGGCGACGAAGGAGACGCGGGCCGACGACGACGAAGGCCGGCATACGACGACGCACCGCGAGCTCGTCGTCCTTCCGGGCGGCGGGGTCGTCATCGACACGCCGGGGTTGCGCGAGCTGCAGCTCTGGGATGTCGGCAGCGCGGCGCTGGACGAGGCGTTCGCCGACGTCGAAGAGCTGGCCGCTCGGTGTCGATTCAACGACTGCACGCACACCCGGGAACCTCGTTGCGCGGTGCTCGCCGCGGTCGAGTCGGGAGAGCTTCCCCGCGAGCGCCTGGACAGCTGGCGGAAGCTCCAGCGGGAGCTGCGAGCGATTGCGATGCGTCACGACGTCAGGCTCCGCAAGGAAGAGGGGCGAAAGTGGTACCTCGCCGCGCGAGAGGGACGTGCGCGGGCGAAGGCGAAACAGCGATGAGCGAGCTCACCTCGGTCGGCGTTTCGCGGGCGGTTCCGCCGACGCGGCATCGCGGAAGCGATCACGGCGGAGCTGGCGACGTGCATGCGCAGCCGGGGCGTCGGGCTCGTCTACCTGACGGCGGCAGGCGAACCGGAGGCGGCATCTACGCGCGGGCCGGCTTCGAGCACATTGGAGATTCGCTGTACACGAGCCGCCGATGATCGTTCTCGCGGCCGGGCTAGCGCAAGCACTCGGGGACACTCCCCGTCACGAGGTCGCAAGCACTCGGGGACACTCCCCGTCACGAGGTTGCGACACATACGTTCGATATGCGCGCGGATGCTATGCCCCATGGCGAGACAACCGCGGGGGCCGATCCCCGAAGGCACATACCACATCACGATGCGAAGCACCGGTCCCATAGCGATGTTCGCCGACAACGTCGATCGGGCTCATTTCTGTCGGCGGCTGGCGAGCGTGATTGCTGATGCCAGGTGGCAGTGCCGAGCGTTCTGTCTCATGACGACGCACTATCACCTGTTGATGGACGTTCCGGCCAACACCCTCCAGCCCGGGATGCAACGGTTGAACGGCCCGTACGCTCAAGGCTTCAACCGGCGACATGGCCGCTCCGGCCATCTTCGCGGCGATCGCTATGCAGCCGCGCCTGTCGAGTCGGTTGGGCACATGCTTCGCGCATTTCGATACATCGCCAGGAATCCGGTCGAGGCCGGTCTTTGCTCGAGCCCGGTCGACTGGCTGTGGAGCAGCTATCGCGGAGCTGCGGGCCTCGACGGGGCGTTCGCATTCGTCAACGACGCGTCCCTGCGGGAGTACTTCGGCGGCGACTCCGCGGAGTCGTTACGAGTGTTGCGCGGCTTCGTCGAGGACTCGTGACGGGGAGTGTCCCCGGAGGTGCTAGGCCGTCACGAGGTCGAGGGGCTTCACGATCTCGGCGAAGTGGCACGCGGAGGGATGGCCCTGCCCGCGGTCGACGAGAGCCGGCTCTTCCTCGGCGCAGATCGGCTGCGCCTTCCAGCACCGGGTGCGGAAGTGACATCCCGACGGCGGATTTGCCGGGCTCGGGACGTCGCCCTCGAGCACGATCCGCTTCCGCCGGCCGCGCTGCGACGGTTCCTCGATCGGCACCGCCGACAGCAGCGCCTGCGTGTACGGATGCGCCGGCTCCGTATAGATCTGGTGCTTGTCGCCGATCTCCACGATCTTGCCGAGATACATCACGGCGACGCGGTCGGACACGTGGCGAACCACCGACAGGTCGTGCGCGACGAAGATGTACGTCAGTCCGAAGTCGCGCTGCAGCGACTCGAGCAGGTTGACCACCTGCGCGCGGATCGACACATCCAGCGCCGACACCGGCTCGTCCAGGATGATCATCTGCGGGTTCAGCGCGAGGGCCCGCGCGACACCGATGCGCTGCCGCTGGCCGCCGGAGAACTCGTGCGGGAACCGGTTCGCGTGCTCCGGCGAAAGACCCACTGTGCGGAGCAGCTCGTCCACCCGCTGCCCGCCGCGCTCGCCGCCGTATGCGCCGTGGATGCGCAGCGGCTCGCCGATGATGTCGCGCACGGTCATGCGCGGGTTCAACGACGCGTACGGATCCTGGAACACGATCTGCATCTCGCGCCGCACCTCGCGCATCTCGCGCCGGTTGAACGACGTGATGTCGCGGCCGTTGAAGACGATCTTCCCCGACGTCGGCTCGACGAGCTTGATGATCGTCCGAGAAAGGGTCGTCTTGCCGCATCCCGACTCACCGACGAGGCCGACGGTCTCCCCCGCGTTGATGGAGAGGTCCACGCCGCTGACCGCATGGATGTGCCCGACCGTGCGCTTCAGGATCCCGGCGCGGATCGGGAAGTTCTTCACGAGGTTCTCGATGCGCAGGATCTCCTGGCCGCGACCGGCGCGCTGATGGATCTGCTCGTCCTCGACGACCGGCGCCTCTGGCGTGCTCACGCGCTCACCGTAGCGTCGGAGAACTTCGACTGGTGCCCGACCAGCTCCTCGGAGAAGTGGCATGCCGCCAGGTGCTCCGGCGACCCGGCCTCCCGCAGCGGCGGGTTCTCCTCGCGGCAGCGCACTCGGCCCTGCGTGAGGAAGCAGCGCGGGTGGAACGCGCAGCCGGACGGCCGGTTGATGAGCGACGGCGGCGAGCCGGGAATCGGTCGCAGCCACTCCTCGTCCTCGGTGAGCTTGGGGAGGCTGTCGAGGAGCCCGATCGTGTACGGATGCCGCGGCGAGCTGTAGATCGTGTTCACGTCGCCGGACTCGACGATGCGTCCCGCGTACATGACGAGCACGCGGTCGCACATCTCCGCGACGACGCCGAGGTCGTGCGTAATGAGGATCGTCGCTGCCGACGTCTCCGCCTGCACCGTCTTCAGCACCTCGAGCACCTGCGCCTGGATCGTCACGTCGAGGGCGGTCGTCGGCTCGTCGGCGATGAGCAGCGACGGCGAGTTGGCGATCGACATCGCGATCATCGCGCGCTGGCGCATGCCGCCCGAGAACTCGTGCGGGTATTGGTCGGCGCGCGTCTCTGCGTTGGGGATGCCGACGAGCTTGAGAAGGTCGATGACGCGCTTCCGCAGCGTCTCCTTCTGCTCCTTCGGATGATGCGTCTCGATCATCTCGCCGAGCTGGTCGCCCACCGTGAGCACGGGGTTGAGCGACGTCATCGGGTCCTGGAAGATCATCGCCACTTCCTCGCCGCGGAACCGGCGCATCTCCTTCGGCTTCAGCTTCAGCAGGTCCTTGCCCTCGAACATCGCCGTGCCGCTCGTGATCCGCCCCGGCGGCTGCGGGATCAACCCGAGGAGCGCCATGGAGCTGACGCTCTTGCCCGACCCGGACTCACCCACGATCCCGAGCGTCTCGCCCGGGAACACGTCGTACGACACGCCGTCGACGGCGTGCACGATCCCATCCTCGGTTCGGAACTCGACCACGAGGTCGCGGATGGACAGCAGCGGATCGGCCATTACGCCCGGACTCGGCGCTGCTGCGGGTCGAGCGCGTCGCGCAGACCGTCGCCGACGAAGTTGATGCAGACGACGATGAGCACGATCGTCAGGCCCGGGAAGACGGTCAGCCACCACTGCTGCGGGTTCGTCTGCCCCTCGCTCGTGAGCTCGCCGAGCGACGGCGTCGGCGGCTTGATGCCGAAGCCGAGGAAGGAGGCCGCGGCCTCGATCAGGATCGCGGTGGCGACGGCGAGCGTGCCGTTCACGATCACGGGGCCGAGCGTGTTCGGAAGCATGTGCCGAAGCATGATGCGTACGTCGCCGGCTCCGGCCGCCTTCGCCGCCTCGACGTACTCCTTCTCACGCAGCGAGAGGAAGACGCCGCGAATGACGCGAGCGATGCCCGTCCACAAAAGCGCCGCGAGGATGTACGAGAACCGCCACTGGTTGCCCTGGCCGAGGAGCGCGGACGCCGTCAGCAGGATGGCGAGGAAGGGCAGCGTCAGGAACAGGTCGGTGATGCGCATGAGGATGTTGTCGACCCAGCCGCCGTAGTAGCCGGCGACGGCGCCGATGACGAGGCCGAGGACGGACGAGACGACGGCGACGAACACGCCGACTTCGAGCGAGGTGCGAATGCCCCACACCACGCGGCTGAAGTAGTCGCGCCCGATCTCGTCCGTCCCGAAGAAGTGCTTGTGCGCGAGCGTCGGCCCCGTGAGGAGATGGTTGAGATCGTCGATCGTCGGGCTGTACGGCGCCACCCAGTTGGCGAAGATGCCGGCGCCGAAGATGATGATGAGCCCGGCGAGCCCGACGAGCGCCAGCTTGTGCCGGAA
>JAFALP010000274.1 GCA_019234175.1 Actinomycetota bacterium
CTCAACCGCACGACGCTCGGCTACGAAGTGCGCGCGGTGGGCTTCAACCCGGACGCGGCGGCGTACGGGGGGATCAGCGTGAAGAAGAACCTCATCCGCGCGATGGCGATCTCCGGTGCATTCGCGGGGCTCGCCGGCGCCATCGACATGCTCGGCTACCTGTACCAGTTCGGACAGAACGACGTGCCGGTCAGCCAGGTCGGCTTCCTCGGCATCGCCGTCGCGCTGCTCGGGAGGAACACGGCCGTCGGCGTGCTCTTCGGCTCGCTGCTCTTCGGCGCGCTCCTGTTCGGGACGACGCATGGGCTCACGTCGAACGTCATCCAGCCCGAGCTCGCCGGCAACCTGACGTACATCATCCAGGGGCTGATCGTGCTCTTCGTCGGGGCCGACGTCCTCATCCTCTACGTCTGGAACACACGGAAGCGCATGTGGCCGCGCCGCGGACGCGTCGCGGAGGCGTCGGCATGAGCACCTGGACGGCGGGGCTCGACAACCCGGTCAGCGCGCGGCTGCGCAACCCGGCGACGAGCGGCATCGCCGGCGTCGTCCTCGGCTGCTTCGCGGCGTTCCTCGCCATCCCGCCGATCGAGGCGCGGACGGTCACGTGGCCGATCCTCGTCGGCGTCGTCGCGGCGCTGCTCGGCATCTGGACGGTGTCGCGCGGCATGCGACGGCTCGGCTGGGGCGCGTTCGCGGCCGGCGTCCTCGGCATCGCGCTCGGGATCCTCGCGACGCGGTCGGGGACGGGGAACCTCAATGCCGTCTTCGACGCGACGCTGATCGCGCAGACGTTCGGCCTCGCCACGCCGCTCGTCTTCGGCTCGATCGCCGGGATGATGTCCGAGCGCAGCGGCGTCATCAACGTCGGGCTCGAGGGGATGATGCTGATGGGCGCCTTCTGGGGCGTCTACGGCGCCGACAAGGGCGGCTGGCCCGTCGGGCTCCTTCTCGGCGGAGGCGTCGGCGGCCTGCTCGCGCTCGTGTACGGGTTCTTCGCCATCCAGCTGCGCTCCGACCAGATCGTGGGCGGGACGGCGGTGAACTTCCTCGCGCTCGGGATAACGGGGTACTTCTTCGTGCAGCTGTACAACAACAACCCGATCCCGAACGGTGTCGCGACGCTGCCGAACTTCCGCATCCCGGGGCTCGCGGACCTGCACTTCCTCGGTCCGGCGATCGGCGACCTGAACGTGATGATCTGGGCCGGCTTCGTGCTCGTGATCGCGTCGTACATCCTGTTGTTCAAGACGCCGATCGGCCTGCGTATCCGCGCGTGCGGCGAGCATCCGCGCGCCGCCGACACGGTGGGCATCAACGTGTACGCGATCCGCTACAGCTGCGTCGTGCTGTCCGGCGTGCTCGCGGCGCTCGGCGGCGTCTACCTGTCGGACGGGTACGGGAACGGCACGTTCATCGCCGACATCACGAACGGCCGCGGCTTCATCGCGCTGGCGGCGATGATCTTCGGCAACTGGCGGCCGGGCGGCGCCTTCGGCGCGTCGCTGCTCTTCGGCTTCTCCAGCGCGCTGGCGCTTCGGCTGCAGGTGTACTCCGCCTCGGCCGCTACGCTGTTCAACGTGCTTCCGTACGTCCTCACGCTGATCGCCGTGGCAGGCGTGATCGGCCGAACCGTTCCGCCCGCCGCCGATGGCAAGCCGTACCGCAAGCAGTAGCGTCGCCAACCACCGCGCGTCGATCGCGGTGCTGGCCGCGCTCCTCGGCGCGGTCGCGATCCCCGGCGCGATCCTCGTGTCGCGGCAGACGAAGCAGCTGCACCTGCTCGACGCCGTGTGGTCGATCCCCGCGGCGATGGCGCTCAGCCTGGTCGCGCTCTTCCTCGCGCGCGGCGCGCGCGGCCAGATCCGGCGGACGCTGGAGCGGGCGGGAGGGGCAGGACGGATCCGCGCGACGAGATGGCTGGCGGGCGCGGGGATCTGCCTGGCGCTGTCCGCGTCGATCTCGGTCGGGTTCTACGAAGTGCTGCTGTACCTCGAGAAGCGCTAGGCCCCGATCGCCACCATGCGCTCGATCGCGAGCCGCGCCTTCGCGGCGGTCTCCTCGTCGACCGTGATGCGGTGCTTCATCTCCCGCAGGCCGTCGCGGACGTTCTCGAGCGTCGTCACCTTCATGTACCGGCAGATGGCGTCCTCGCGGACGGGCTCGAAGCGCTTGCCGGGCGCCTCCTTCTCCAGCCGGTGCAGGATCCCGGTCTCGGTGGCGACGAGGAACCGCTCCTTCGGCGAGCGCTTCGCGTAGTCGACCATCCTCTCGGTGGACAGGATCTGCGTCCGCTCGCTGCCGAACGCCATCGCCTGGCTCGCGCAGCCGCACTCGGGATGGACGAGCAGCTCCGCGTCCGGCGCCTCGCGCTCCCACCGCTCGATGTCGGCGGGGCGGATGCCCGCGTGGACGTGGCACTCGCCGAGCCAGATGGTCAGCTTGCGCCCGGTCACGCGCTCGAGCCAGAGCCCGAGGTACATGTCCGGCAGGAACAGGATCTCCTGGTCCTCCGGGATCGCCTCGATCACCTGCTGCGCGTTCCCGGACGTGCAGCAGTAGTCGCTCTCCGCCTTCACCTCCGCGGTCGTGTTCACGTAGGACACGACGACCGCGCCCGGATGCTGCGCCTTCCACTCGCGCAGCTGCGCGCCGTCGATGGACGCCGCCAGCGAGCAGCCGGCACCCAGGTCGGGGAGGAGCACGGTCTTGTCCGGCGACAGGATCGCCGCCGTCTCCGCCATGAAGTGGACGCCGCAGAAGACGATCACCTCCGCATCCGCCGCCGCCGCCTGCCGCGAAAGCCCGAGCGAGTCGCCGACGTAGTCGGCCACGTCCTGCACCTCGGGGCGCTGGTAGTTGTGCGCGAGGATGACGGCGTCGCGCTCCTCCGCGAGCGCGCGGATCTCGTCCTGCATGGTCGCGATCAATCGAGGACCTCCAGTGAGACGTGGAGCGAGCGCGCACCGTGCGTGAGCGCGCCCACGGAGATGAAGTCGACGCCGGTCTCGGCGTAGGCGCGCACGGTCCCGAGGGACACGCCGCCCGACGCCTCGAGGTGCGCGCGGCCGGCGACGAGGCCGACGGCGCCTGCGACCTGCTCGGGGCTCATGTTGTCGAGGAGGATCCGCCCGACGCCGGCGTCGAGCGCCTCCTGCACCTGTTCGGCCGTCTCCGCCTCGATCTCGACGTCGCGCGCCCCGTTCAGCGCCGCGACCGCGGCCGGGATGCCGCCGGCGATGCGGAGGTGGTTCTCCTTCACGAGGACCGCGTCGTAGAGGCCGGCGCGATGGTTCGCGCCACCGCCGCAACGGACCGCGTACTTCTCGAGCGAGCGGAGGCCGGGCGTCGTCTTGCGCGTGTCGAGGATGGTGGCGCCCGTGCCGTCCACGAGCTCGACGTAGCGGCGCGTGAGCGACGCGATCCCGCACAGGCGGCCGAGGAGGTTGAGCGCGACGCGCTCGCCGGTGAGCACCGCGCGCGCGGGCCCTTCGACTGTGGCGAGCACGGCGGGCACGTCGGTCACTGCGTCGCCGTCGTCGACGAGCGCCTCCACGCGCACGTTCGGGTCGACGGCGCGGAAGACCGCCGCCGCCACCCGCACGCCGCAGACGACGCCCGGCTCCTCGAGCAGGAGCTGCGCGCGCGCGTGCGCGTCCGCGGGGACGAGCGCCGCGGTCGTGCGGTCGCCGTCGCCGACGTCCTCGGCGAGCGCAGCCGCCACGACGCGGTCGACGTCCGCCTGCGTCAGCTCCATCGCTCCAGCCTCGGCTCGGCGCCGGGCGCGAACACGAAGTGCGCCGCGAGCGCGGGATCCTCGACCGGGTAGTCCTCGCGGAAGTGGACGCCGCGGCTCTCGGTGCGCGCGAGCGCGCCGCGGGCCACGAGCCGGGCGAGCGGGGAAGGGGAGTCGAGCAGCCGCGTCAGACCGGCGGCGTTGCGGATGAGCCCCGCGTCCTCCCACAGCGCGGCGCCGGCGTCGGCGGAGCCCGGGATCGGCGAGGCGTCGGAGACGAGCGCCGGCCCGTCGAGCGCGGCCACGCCGGCGCGGCGGCCGAAGACGAGGCACTCGAGCAGCGAGTTGGACGCGAGCCGGTTGGCGCCGTGCACGCCCGTGCACGCGCACTCGCCTGCGGCGTAGAGGCCGGGCACCGTCGTGCGTCCGTCCAGGTCGGTGGCGACGCCGCCGATGGCGTAGTGCGCGGCGGGAGAGACGGGGATGGGCTCGTCCGCGGGGTCGTAGCCGGCGCGCTCGAGCGTCGCCATCAGCGACGGGTACCGGTCGCGCTCGATGCCGCGCAGGTCGAGCGATGCGCTCTGTCGCGCAGCGATCGCGCGGGCGACGACGTCGCGCGGCGCGAGCTCGTCGGTGAAGCGCTCGCCGTCCTCGTCGAGAAGCGTCGCGCCCGCGCCGCGCAGGGCCTCGGACAGAAGGAAGCCGTCGTCGCGGAGCGCGGTGGGATGGAACTGGACCAGTTCGAGGTCGGCGAGCTCGGCGCCGGCGGCGTGCGCCAGCAGGAGCCCGTCGCCGACGGCGCCGCGCGGGTTCGTCGTCCGCTGCCACAGCGCCGCGTAGCCGCCGGTGGCGAGCACGACCGAATGCCCGGACAGCTGCGAGAGCGAGTCGACGCGCTCACGCTCGATCCCGACGTTCGGGTGCTCGCGCACGCGCGCGACGAGCACCTCGGCGATGCGGCGGCCGGTCTCGGCGCCGCCGGCGTGCACGACGCGGCTGTGCGAGTGGCCGCCCTCGCGCGCGAGCCCGTGGTCGAATTCGACGCCGAGCCGCACGAGGTCGCCGATCCTGTCCGGCGCCTCCTCCGTCAGCAGCTCCACCGCGCTCTCGCGGCAGAGGCCGCGCCCGGCGGCGAGCGTGTCGGCCGCGTGCAGCGCCGGGTCGTCGTCCGGCCCGACGGCGGCGGCCACGCCGCCCTGCGCCGCCCAGCTGTTCGAGGAGTCGATGCCCGTCGCACGAACGAGGACTGCGCCGCCCGCATCGGCTGCGGCGAGCGCGGCGGTGAGGCCGGCGACGCCGGCGCCCACGATCACGACGTCGGGGGAGTGCAGTTTCTTCCTCAAAGTCGATAACCTGGTGGCGAGTGTACACGGTTCCCGACTCCCAAGCGAAAACAGCTGTGCATGCGGTTTTGGCCGCTGTCCTGCAGGTGCGGGACGGCCGCCTGCAAGCGCTCCTGTGGCAGCGCGGCCGCGACCCGTACGCGGGCGCGTGGGCGCTGCCCGGCGGCGTCCTCGAGGAGGACGAGACCTTGGAGGAGTCCGTCCTCCGCCACCTGGCGGACAAGGTGGACGTCCGCGAGGTCGCGCACCTGGAGCAGCTGGAGACGCGCAGCGACCCGGAGCGGAACCCGGTGCGCCGCGAGCTCGCCACCGCCTTCCTCGGCCTCGTCCCGAGCGACGCCGACCCGGCCGTCCCGGAGGACACGCGCTGGCACCCGGTGGACGACCTGCCCGGGCTCGCCTACGACCACGAGCCGATCCTCCTCGCCGCCCGCGAGCGCCTGCGCGGCAAGCTCGGATACACGAACCTCGGCTTCGCGCTCGCGCCGGAGACGTTCACGATGGCCGAGCTGCGCGACCTGTACACGGCCGCGCTCGGGCACGCCGTCTCGGCGACGAACCTCCAGCGGGTCCTCCTGCGGCGCGAGCTGCTCCAGCCGACGGGGACGCTGCGCCGCTACGGGCGGGGCGGGGGCAGGCCCGCCGCGGTCTACCGCTTCGGGACGCGGGAGCTCGAGATCACGGATCAGTTCGCCGTCCTGCGCCCGCCTACAATCACTCGGTAGATGTTCGAGCTCAGCACCAGCCTGCGAGAGGCGCGCACCCGCCAGGGCCTCGACCTCCCGCAGGCGGAGCTGGCGACGAAGATCCGCGCGAAGTACCTGCGTGCGCTCGAGGAGGAGCAGTTCGACTCGTTGCCGGCCGACACGTACGTGCGCGGCTTCCTGCGTGCCTACGCGGACTTCCTCGGGCTCGACGGCCAGCTGTACGTGGACGAGTACGACTCGCGCTTCGTCGCCGACGCGTCCGAGGAGACGGTCGAGCGCCGCCGCGCGGCGCGTCCCCGGCGCGAGATCGGCTTCGAGCGGCGCGCGGTCGTCCTCGGGCTCGTCGCCATCTCCGCGCTGGCCGCGCTCGTCATCGTCGCGTGGAAGTTCGGCGGGTCGTCGCCGAACGCCCCGTCGGTCATTTCACCCTCGGCGCCGGCGCCGGTCGGTCTCCGCTTCTCCGGGCCGGGGACGTACATCGAGGTGCGGCGAACCTCGGCGTCCGGATCGGTTCTGTACGCGGGGACGCTGCAGGCGGGCGAGACGAACCTCGTCGCCGGCAGCCGCTTCTGGATCCTCATCCGCCACCCGGAGAACCTGCGGCTGACGCTGAACGGGAAGGCCGTATCGCTGCCGGCGCGCAAGACGCTGACGGTGCTCGTCACGCCGTCGCGCACGGCGTACGCCGGCTAGTAGTGCCGACGCGTCCGCGCGCAGTCGTCGTCGTCACGGGCAGCGAGCTCGTGCGCGGCGAGCGGACCGACCGGAACGGGCCGTTCCTCGCCGCAGAGGCGCTGCGCCTCGGCCTGGAGCCGGCGCGCATCGTCATCGTCGGCGACGCCCCCGACGAGCTGGAGGCGGCGTTGCGCGAGGGCGTCGCCGCCGACGTCTGCCTCGTCTCCGGCGGCCTCGGCCCGACGCACGACGACCGCACGGTGGAGATGGTCGCGCGCGCACTCGGCCGCGGCCTGCACGTGGACGCGAACCTCGAGCGGGACATCGAGGCGGTGTCGCGCGCGGCGGCCGAGCGGCTGCAGCGGCCGTATGCCGACTTCCGGACCGGGGTGACGAAGCAGGCGACGATCCCGGACGGCGCCGTGTCGCTCGGCCTCGCAGGAACCGCCCCGGGACTGCTCGCCGCCCACGACGGCGGCAAGGTGGTCGTCGTCCTCCCGGGCCCGCCGTCGGAGCTGCAGCGGCTGTGGCCGAACGCGCTCGAGACGGACGCGTTCCGCGGGGTGCTCGCACGCACGCAGCCGCCGGGGAGGCGAGTCCTCCGCTTCTACGGCGTGAGCGAGTCCGCGGTCGCACGCGCGCTCGCCGAGGCCGGCGGCGACGGAAAGGGCGTGGAGGCGACGATCTGCGCGCGCGAGTTCGAGATCCACGTCGACCTGGTCGTCGATCCCGGTGCCGAGCAGCGCGCGGACGAGCTGGAGGCGGCGCTCCTGCCGCCGATCGAGCGGTGGCTGTACTCGCGCGACGAGCGGCCGATCGAGGAGCACGTGCTCGCGCTCCTGCGCGCGCGCGGGCTCACGCTCGCGACGGCGGAGTCGGAGACGGGCGGCATGGTGGCCGAGCGGCTCACGTCCGTGCCGGGCGCGAGCGACGTCTTCCTCGGGAGCGTGGTCGCGTACGCGAACGAGGTGAAGGAGAAGCAGCTCGGCGTTCCCCGCAGCGTGCTCACCGCGCACGGCGCGGTGTCGGCGGAGACGGCGGCGGCGATGGCGCGCGGGGCGCGTGACCGGCTCGGCGCGGACGTGGCCGTCGCGGTCACCGGCGTCGC
>JAFALP010000319.1 GCA_019234175.1 Actinomycetota bacterium
TCGGAAAGCGTCTGCAGATAGCGCAGCTGCACCGAGACGGGATTGGCGGCCAGGATGGCCGCCGCTTGTCCCAGCTTCTCGGAGGCTTGCAGCTCGCCTTCGGCGTGGATGATCTTCGCGCGGCGCTCGCGCTCGGCCTCCGCCTGGCGCGCCATCGCACGCTGCATCCCCTGCGGGATCTCGACGTCCTTCACCTCGACGATCGAGACCTTGATGCCCCACGGGGCCGTCGCCTCGTCGATGATCTCCTGCAGGATCGTGTTGATCTTCTCGCGCTCGGAGAGCAGCTCGTCGAGCTGGTGCTGCCCGAGCACCGACCGGAGCGTCGTCTGCGCGATCTGCGAGGTCGCGACCATGAAGTTCTCGACCTGCACGATCGCGTCCTTCGGCTCGACGATGCGGAAATAGGCGACCGCGTTCACACGCACCGGGACGTTGTCCTTCGTGATCACTTCCTGCGGCGGGATGTTCAGGGTGATCGTCCGCAGGTCGACCTTCACGAGCTGGTCGACGAACGGGATCTTCCAGACGACGCCGGGACCGCGCGGCGGCTCGAGCAGGCGGCCGAGGCGGAACATGACGCCCCGCTCGTACTCCCGGAAGATCCTGACGAAGCCGAGCACGCGGTAACCCTACCGCCGCACCGTCAGTTCGAGCCCGTGGATCGCCTCCACCTCGACCTCCTCGCCCGGCACGAGCTCGGAGGCGTCCTCGGCACGCGCCTTCCACAGCTCCCCGTTGACGAAGACGAGGCCGGGCGCGCGCACCTCGCCCGTCTTGCCGACGATCGTCTGCGGGCCCACCCTCACCGGCTGCCGCCGCGCCGCGAAGCCCTTGCCGAGCGCGAAGCTCCAGAAGAGCGCGATGGCGCTGCCGATCCCGACGATGAGCCACGTGTCCACGTGGTATGGCGCCGGCTGGTTCTGGAAGAGCAGCGCGAGGCCGAAGCCGAGCGCCACGAGTCCCCCGATCGTGAGCGCACCGTGCGTCATCGCGTGCAGGTCGATGACGAGCAGCGCGATGCCGAGCAGGACCAGCGCGACGCCGCCCCAGCTCGGGTTCAGCACCGAGAAGCCGTAGAGCGCCAGCACGAGGCAGACGGCGCCGAGCGCGCCCGGCAGGACGATTCCCGGATGGAGCACCTCGAAGATGAGCCCGACGATGCCGGCGAGGAAGAAGATGGAGATGAGGTTCGGGTCGATGACCGTGTTGAGGAAGCGCGTGACGAAGCCCGGCTTCACCGTGTCGATTCGCGCGCCGGCGAGGTGGAGCGTGTACGGCCGCTGCGCGTCCTTCGTGTGGTAGCCGTTCAGCCGGTCGAGCAGCGCCGGCAGCGTCGGCGCGATCAGGTCGATGACGTGCATCTGCAGCGCCTGCTCGGCGGTGAGATTGGACGCGACGCGCACCGCTTTGTCCGGCCACGCGGCGTTGCGGTGGTGCGTGACGGCGAGGGCGGTGAGGCCGGCAGCCGCGTCGTTGATGGTCTTACGCCGCTCGTCGGAGGGAAGATTCGCGCCGCTGGAGTCGATCGGCGTGGAGGAGCCGATGTTCGTCGTCGGCGCCATCGCGAGGACGTCCGCCGCCTCTGCCACCCACACGCCGGCCGACGCCGCCCGCGACCCGTTCGGTGACACGTAGACGATCACCGGCAGCTTCGCGTTCAGCTCCGCCGTGTAGATCGTCTTCATCGACGTGGACAGGCCGCCGGGCGTGTCGAGGAGGATGACCGCGGCCGAGTAGTGGTCGTCCGCGGCGCGGCTCAGCTCGTGCGTGAGGTAGCCCTGCGTCACCGGGTTGATGGCGAGATCCGGGCCGAACTGGATGGCGAGGACGCGCGGTTTCGTTGCCGCCCCGGCCGTTCCCGCCAGGACGAGTGCGAGGAGCGCGACGAGCAGGACGCGCATGGCTGCCCTCAGGATACGCGGCGCCAGGCGTCGTAGCCGCGCTCGAGGCGGACGAGGATCTCGGCCAGGAGCGGCGCCCGCTCCACCTCGTGCCCGAGCTCGACGAAGAGTGACGTCGGCGGCTTCACCGCGTCCCGCGGCAGCTCGTCCTCGCGCTGGTTCACGTTCACCCCGATGCCGAGGACGACGCGGCCCGTCGTCGCCTCCGGCAGCACGCCCGCCACCTTGCGGCCGCCGATCATGACGTCGTTCGGATGCGACACGGCGGCGCCGCCGCCGACCGCGGCCGCCACCGCCTCGCCCGCGACGACGGACAGCTCCGGCCAGCGCGTCATGGCGACGTCGGGCCGGAGCATCACGGAGACGAGCAGGGCGCGTCCGGGAACGTCCTCCCACACGCGGCCGAGCCGCCCGCGGCCGGCCGTCTGGTGGTCGGTGGCGACGACTGCGCCCTCGGGATCGTCCTCCGCGACGAGGCGCTGCGTC
>JAFALP010000376.1 GCA_019234175.1 Actinomycetota bacterium
TCGAGACCCAGGCGAACTCGATGAGGTCGAACTCGCTCTTCGGCCCGATGGTGCCGAAGAGCTTGTCCGCCGTGTAGTTCTTGATGTTGATCTTGACGCCGATGGACTGCATCTCCGACTTGAACAGCTGCTCGATGTCGGAGCGCACGGGGACGCCCGTCGTGGTGGAGATGTTCAGCGTGAAGTCCTTGCCCTTCTGCGGGCCGAAGTTGGGATGGAAGTAGCCGTCCTTGCCCATGGTCATGCCCGCCTGCTGCAGGGTCGTCTTGGCGCGTGACGGGTCGAACTTCCCGTAGACGCCGCTTTCGTCCTTGAACTGCGGCTGCGTCGTCATGTACAGCCGGTTCTGCAGCGGGGTGAGGCCCTTGGAGATCTCACCGCCGGTGCGGGCGGCGATCGTCGCCCGGTCGGTGCCCCACGCGATCGCGCGGCGGATCTGCACCTTCGCGAGATACGGGTTCGCCTCGTTGAAGTCGATGTGCTGGAACTCCAGCCCCGGCGAGACGTTCACGTGGAAGCCACTGATGTTGTTGACCGAGTCGAAGAAGTCGAGGCCCGGCAGCGCCGGGTTGACCATGTTCACCTCGCCGTTCTGGACGGCGGGCGCCTGCTGGCTGTCGTCGAGGATGAACCGGAAGACGATCTTCGACAGCTTCGGCTTCGGGCCCCACCACTTCGGGTTCGGCACCTCGACGAGGTTCGAGCCCTTCGCGTAGCTCTTGATCTCGTACGGCCCGCCGGACACCTTCACCGGCGCGCCGAACGTCGACCAGCCGCCGTTGAAGCCGACCTTCTTCGAGATGTGCGCCGGGATCATCGGGCTGAACAGCGACTGCCAGTCGCCGAACGGCTTCGAGAAGACGACGGTCACGGTCTTTCCGCCGTTCGAGCCGGTGACGGACTTGATCTGGTTGTAGCCCGACGTGGACGCGGCCTCGTACGGCTTGCCGCCGAGATCCGTGAACTTCGAGCTCCCGGACTGCGCCTGCCAGTTGTAGATGAAGTCGTCCGCGTTGATCGGCGTGCCGTCCGACCACGTCGCCTTCGGGTTGATCGTGTAGACGACGGTCTGCGGGCTCTTCTTCGTCAGCTTCGCGCTCGTCACCACCTGTGTGTCGAGCACCGGCTTGAGGCTCGGCTGGACGATGAAGACGCTCGGCCAGACCTGGTCGAGGATCTCTGCGGTGACGAACTCGGCCTGCGAGGCGTTCAAGACGTTGAAGCCGGCGACGTCCTCGTCCATGGCGAACGTGAGCGAGCCGCCGCTCTTCGCAGCGCTCGTGGTCGTTCCGCCCGAGGACGGCCCGCCGGTGGTACTTCCGCTCTTGCTGCTGCTCCCGCAGGCGGATAGGACGAGAACGGCCGCCGCGACCGCGGCGAGCGGAACGAGCCGGACGCTCCGCCGACCCGGGCTGAACGAAGCCATGAAGTCCCTCCTCTGTGGTGACCGCGATAGCGCGACGCCGCGCCGCGCAGGCCGATGTATTCCCCACGGGCTACGGGCCAGAAACACCGTTAAGCGCGTGTAAGCCGGTCAAACCCGCCGAAAGCTGCCGTTGCACGGGCGGTGTCAGAGACACGAAGCGGATCTGCGCGCGGCCGCTCGCCTTCGCGCTCCTGACGGCGACGGCGGTCGGCGCGCCGCTCTTCGTGTCGAGCGTGAGCGTGACGTGCGTGCCTTTCAGCACGAATGCGAGGCGGCCGTTGTCGAGCGTCAGGCCCTGCCGCTCCTGCGCGAGCGTGTCCAGGCGGCGGACGAGCACGCGCGGGCAGCCGGCGAGCTCGAGCAGCACGAGCGGCGACGAGCTCTCCGCTCCCTGCGCGCTCCGCGCGAGAAGCGTGTGCGGCGGCACCGCGAAGAGGACGTAGCCGTCGTCGGCCCGAAGGAGGGCGCCGCGGCTGCGCTTTCCGTCGACGACGAACCAGGCCTGCAGGCAGGAGCTGGTCACCATCGGGCCGCCGTTCACCGTGAAGCTGCTCTGCACCAGCCGATGACGCTGCAGCCACGTCGCGGCGCGCAGCGCGACGACGCTCTTCTGCTTCGGCATCGGCAGGACCGCGCGCTGGACGACGAAGCCCGTGCCGAGCACGGCCGCGAGCACCGCTCCGGCGACGCCGGCGGTGATCCAGCCGCCGCGCCTCATGGGAACTGCAGCGGCAGCGCCACCATGGCGCCCGCGAGGAGCGGGATGGAC
>JAFALP010000104.1 GCA_019234175.1 Actinomycetota bacterium
CCGCTGTTCAAGACCGAGGAGCAGGCGCGCCTCGAAGAGACGATGGACGGGGAGCCCGCCTTCGTCGCCGAGCAGAGCCTGCCGTGGCCCGGCGAAGAGACCGCGGAGAACGCGGCGGCGGCGACGGCGACCATCGACGACTCGGAGTCCAATGGGTTCTGGACCGTCGATCGCGCCCGCGACTTCGACTGGGGCGACTAAGGCTTCGGTGGGCGGTGCTGCGCACCGCCCACCGTATTCGGTTGGGGCCGCTTCGCGGGAGCGCCCCGCGCTAGTTCAGGACCGTTGCCACCCGTGAGAGGTCTCGGACGAAAGCCTCCATCTCGCGGTGACGCGATTCGTCGTCGCGTTGCCTGAGGACGGCGCTCGGGTGGATCGTGGCGGTCACGTGCGGGGCGAGGTCCGAGTCGACCCAGGTGCCCCGCTCCTTCGTGACACGGAACGCCCTGCCGAGGAGTGACTGCGCGGCGGTGGCGCCGAGGCAGACGAGCACCTCGGGCCGGATCGCCGCGAGCTCGCCGTCGAGCCAGGGCCGGCATGCGGCGGTCTCCGTCCAGGTCGGCTTCGCGTGGATGCGCCGCGTGCCGCGCGCCTCCCACTTGAAGTGCTTGACCGCGTTCGTGACGTAGGCGTCTTCGCGGTCGATGCCCGCGGCCGCGAGCGCGTCGTCGAGGAGGCGACCGGCAGGGCCGACGAAGGGATGGCCGGCCCGGTCTTCCTGTCGCCGGGCTGCTCGCCGACGAGCATGACGCGCGCCCGTGCGGGGCCTTCGCCGAACACCGTCTGCGTGGCGTGCTCCCACAACGGGCACCGCCGGCAGCCCGCCGCCTCGGCGCGGAGACGGCTCAGGCTCTCCATGTCCCCGGGGTACCCCGAACAGGTTCCCTCAACCGGGGGACGCAGGCCTTTGTGGGCCCGACGATGGTTAGTCGATCGTCAACGAGGAGGGTTCCGCCCTGCGGGTGGCCGCAACCGCATCGGAGGGCGCGCCGTGGTAGCGCGCCCGGAGACACGCCGCTTCGAGCTCGTTCCCGACGAGGGCCTCGGCCTGGTCGAGTCCTACCGCCGCCTCGCGGACGTCTTCCACGAGGTGCTCGCCGAGCAGAGCCTCGACGCGCTCCTCGAGCGCATCGCCGACACGCTCGCCGATCTCGTCCCGCACGGGTCGCTGACGATTTACGAGGCGGACGAGTCGCAGGGGATCCTCACCCCGGTCCTCGCGCGCAACGACTGGGCCGAGCAGGTGCTGCGCAAGCGCGTCCGCTTCGACGAGGGCGTCACCGGCTGGGCCGCGCGCCGGCGCGAGCCCGTGCTGCTGAACCAGGCGCATCTCGACCCGCGCGTGAAGACGATCCCGGGCACGCCGGTCGAGCCGGAGGCGCTCATCTCCATCCCGCTCGTCGCGCGCTCCCAGATCAAGGGCGTCTTCAACCTGTATCGCTCCGGCGCCGAGGTCGAGTTCACCGACGACGAGTTCGAGCTCGCGAAGAGCTTCGCCGACGCCGCCGCGCTCGCGATCGACAACGCCCAGATCCGTGCGCGCCTCGAGCACCTGGCGCAGACCGATTCGCTCACCGGTCTCTACAACCACCGCAGCTTCCACGAGCGCCTCCAGCGCGCGCTGCAGGAGGCGAGCCGAACACATCGCCCGGTCGCCGTGCTCATGCTCGACATCGACGACTTCAAGCGCGTCAACGACGTGCACGGCCACGGCGTCGGCGACGAGCTCCTGAAGTTGCTCGGCGACACGCTCCGCGCCACCGTCCGGCCGGACGACATCGTGTGCCGGCTCGGGGGAGAGGAGTTCGGCGTCGTCATGACGTCGTGCGACGGCGTCGACGCGGAACGCGTCGCGCGCCGCATCGTCGACCGCATCGCCGAGCTCGACACGCCCGGCGTCGGTGCCATCACCGTCTCCGTCGGCTTCGCGCTGGGACCCGAGCACGCGGCGAATCCCCGCGAGCTCGCCGCCTGCGCCGAGGCGGCGATGATGACGGCCAAGGCGCGCGGCAAGAACCGCGTGATGCTCTACGCCGACGGCGAGAGCGAGCGCCCCGACTCGCCCGCCACCGTCCGCGACGTGCGGTCGCTCGCGCACATGAAGATGCTGCAGAGCCTCACCGGCAAGCTGAACCGGCTCACCGACGTGCGCAAGATCGGCAGCGAGATCACGTCCGAGTTGCGGTCGCTGATCGATTACCACAACTGCCGCATCTTCGTCCGCGACGGCGACGAGCTCAGGCCGGTCGCGTTCCGCGGCGCACTCGGAGCCGAGACCGGCGCACTGCCGCTGGAGCTGCTGCGCATCCGCGTCGGCGTCGGCGTCACCGGTCGGTGCGCTGCGATCGGCGAGTCGCTGATCATCGACGACGCCGCCAACTGCGAGTTCGGCCACCGCATCGAGGGCACGCCGGTGATCGAGGAGTCGCTGGCGGCGGTCCCGCTGCGGTACGGCTCCCAGACCGTCGGCGTCATCGTCGTCTCCAAGCTCGGCCTGGGCCAGTTCGACGAGGACGACGTCCGCGTGCTCGAGGTGCTCGCCGGTCATGCCGCCGTCGCCGTCGAGAACGCTCGCCTGTACGAGTCGGCGCGCCGCGAGGCGGAGAGCGCCACCGCGCTCCTCGAGTTCAGCCGCGAGCTCGCGTCCTCGTTCAACCTCGACGAGATCCTCCAGCGCGTCGTCGAGCTCACCTCCGCGCTGCTCGCGTCGCCGCGCACGTCCGTGTGGCTCGAGGACGAGGACGGCTGGATCGTCCCGCGCGCGCTGTACGGCCACAAGCCGGAGGAGCGCGAGCAGGTCGCGGGCCGGCGCTACGACGCCGCGCTCGCGGCCGAGCTGCCGCACGCCGGTGAGCCGTTCGTCCTCACGTCGGAGCAGATCGCGGGACTCGTGGACGACGCCATCGACCCTGTGATGTCGTACGCCCTCGCGCCGCTCGAGGTCGACGACCGGCTCGGCTTCATCCTCGCCGCGCTCCCGGACGATGGGCACTACGGCGACCGCGAGCTTCGCCTCTTCGGCGGCCTCGCACAGCAGGCGAAGCTCGCGATCAAGAGCGCGTCCAGCTTTGCCGGCCTCGAGCGGTCGTTCGTGTCGACGGTGGAGGCGCTCGCGAACGCGCTCGAGGCGAACGACGAGTACACGTCCGAGCACGCGCGCTGGATCTCCGACCTCTCCCTCCGCGTCGGCCGCGAGCTCGGGCTCAACGACTACTCGCTCAAGCGGCTCGAGCTGGGAGCCCTCCTGCACGACATCGGGAAGATCGGCGTGCCGAGCTCGATCCTGTCCAAGCCGAGCCGCCTGAGCGCGGCCGAGCGCGCCGTCATCGAGCTGCACCCGGCGCTCGGCGAGCGGATCATCGCCCCGATCGACCGCCTGCAGGACGTCCGCAGCATCGTCCGCCACTGCCACGAGCGCTGGGACGGGCGCGGCTACCCCGACGGGCTCTCGGGCGAGGACATCCCGCTCGAGGCGCGGATCATCTTCGTCTGCGACGCGTACCACGCGATGACCACCGACCGGCCCTACCGGAAGCGCCTCGGCCACCCGGAGGCGGTGCGGCGCCTGCGCGAGGGTGCGGGGTCGCAGTTCGACCCGCACGTCGTCGACCTGTGCGTCGCCGTGCTGGAGAAGACCAGGACCTAGGCGAGCTCGGCGAGGCCGGCCTCGAACCCGACCGGCTGGTCGGATCGGGCCTCGAGCTCCATCCGCTGCGCAGCGAGCTCCTTCTCCACGGCGTGGATCTGCTGCTCGCGCTCCTCGAGCCGCTCCCGCTCCGCCGCCGCGAGGGCCTTCTCGGAGGACGCCTCCACGGCGAGGCGTCGCGCCTCGGCGAGCGCTTCCTGCAGGTCGCGCTCGTTGCGGACGACCGCCTCCGCCCGCGCACGGAGCTCGGCCTTCATGGCCTCGATCTCCGCCTGGGCGTCCGCCCAGGCCTCCTCGCGGGTCAGCCGCCGAATCTCCATCGGATCCATTGCAAACAACTTACACCTCCGCAGACGTGGAATCCCGCCGGCCCGGGAACGACGCCCTCGATGCACTACGTCGAGAAAAAGGGGAAGGCACGATGCGATTCAGACGATTGATCCTCCTCGCCTGCGCGGCGGCCGTGCCGACGTTGATCGTCGCGGCCGGCTCGCTGGCGCAGGGCTCCGCCGCGCCGTCGAACACGTCCCTGCCGTCGATCTCGGGCTCGGCCCGCGACGGCTCGCTCCTCCACGCCACGCACGGCACCTGGAACGGCAGTCCGACGTCGTTCGCGTACCAGTGGCAGCGCTGCGACGCGGCGGCCGGCAACTGCAACGCCATCGCCGGCGCGACGAGCGACACGTACACCGCCGGCACCGGCGACGTCGACAACCGCCTGCGCGTTCAGGTGACGGCGACGAACAGCTCCGGCTCGGGCGTCGCGGTCTCGCGGCCGACCGACGTCGTGAAGTCGACCGGCTCGGCCCCGAAGAACACGGCCCCGCCGACCATCTCGGGCACGACCCAGGAGGGGAGCACCCTCACCGTTCAGGCTGGCTCCTGGAGCGGGAGCCCGGCGCCCGGCTTCACATATCAGTGGGAGCGGTGCGTGGGCACCGGCGGCGGGTGCTCGCCCATCTCCGGCGCCACCAACACGACGTACACGCTCGGCTCCGCCGACGTCGCGCACACCGTTCTCGTGGTCGTGACGGCGAAGAACTCCAACGGGACGAGCACGGCGAACACCGCCGAGACCGACCTGATCGCGCCGTCGAAGTCGACGCAGGGCGGCGCGTCGATCCAGGTCGGGCAGGTGAGCCTGCCGAACCGGCTCGTCATCGACGGCGTGAAGTTCTCGCCGACCCCCGCCTCGTCGCGCGGGCAGATCACGGCGCGCTTCCACGTCTCGGACACGCGCGGGTTCTCGATCTCGGGCGCCCTCGTGTACGTCCTCGGCCTCCCGTACGGCTGGGTGTACGGCTCGCCGGAGACGCCGACCGACTCCACCGGCTGGGCGACGATCACCATCCAGCCGACGCGGAACATGCCGCTCAAGCCCGGCGACCTCGTGCTGTTCGTCCGGGCGCGCAAGCCCGGTGACAGCCTCCTGGCCGGAGTCTCCACGCGGAGACTCGTCCAGGAGCCGATCCGCTAGGCGGCACTCGCTCGCGGCCACGCCACGCTCGCCGTGGCGTGGCCGCGTCCAACCTGGTTGAATCGCAGACCGGATGGTCGAGGGTGGGCTGCGGCTCTCGCGCAGGCGGTTGCTTGCCATGGGCGCGGCGGCGTGGGCGTCGCTCGCCGGCGTCGACGTGCGCGCCGCCCTGGGCGCGGCCACGCCGGCCGGCGTCGAGTCCATCGGCTACGTCAGCCGGCCGGACCTGAAGCCGCCGCTCCTGACCTTCGGGACGCCGGCGAACGGGACCGCGCCGGGGTACATCTTCCTCGCGCCGTTCAACATCTTCGCCGGCTCGGGCGTGTACACGACGACGCCGAACAGCCAGAGCCACTCCGGGCCGCTCGTCGTCGACAACACGGGCGAGCCGGTGTGGTTCCTGCCGTTCGGCTCGACGACCGCCATCGGCCTGCGCGTGCAGAAGTACCAGGGGCGCCGCGTGCTCACGTGGTACGAGGGCACCGTCCTCGGAGCGGAGGGCGGCTCGTTCTTCATCTACGACCCGACGTATCACCAGGTCGCGCACGTGCAGGCCGGTCACGGGCGCCACGGCGACCTGCACGACTTCGTGATCACGCCGGAGGGGACGGCGCTCATCACCATCTACAACCAGATCACCACCGACCTCACCTCCATCGGCGGCCCCGCGAACGGGCCGCTCGTGACGGGCATCGTCCAGGAGGTCGACATCCCCAGCGGCGAGGTGCTGTTCGAGTGGAGGAGCATCGAGCACGTCCCCATCACGGACACGTACATCCCGCAGCTGGCGCCGCCCGGGAACAACGTCGACTACTTCCATCTCAACTCGATCGACGTCGATTCGGACGGGAACCTGCTCGTCTCCGGTCGCAACACTTCGACGATCTACAAGGTCGACCGCAAGACCGGCGAGGTCATCTGGCGCCTCGGCGGGAAGAGCAGTGACTTCGAGGTCGCGCCGTCGGCGTCGTTCTCCTTCCAGCACGACGCGCGCCGACGGCCGGACGGCACGCTCACGATCTTCGACAACAACGCCGCGCTCCCGACCGACAAGACGTTCGCACGCGGCATGCGCGTGCAGCTCGACATGAACAAGATGACCGCGACACTCGTGGACGAGTACCTCGCGCCGACGCCGCGCACCGTGTTCGCGATGGGCAACGTGCAACAGCTCGACGACGGCGGCGTGATGGTCGGCTGGGGCGCCGCCGGCTCGTTCACCGAGCTCGGCCCGGACGGGAGCGTCCGCCTCGACGCGAGCTTCACCGACGGGCAAGTCAGCTATCGCGCGTTCCGCTTCGAGCTGGACGCGGCGCCGAAGGGCATCCCGGCCACGGAGGTGGTCGAGAACGCCGACGGCTCGCTGACGATGTACGTCAGCTGGAACGGCGCCACCAACGTGGCGAAGTGGCAGCTGCTCGTGGGGAAGACATCGGCGACGCTGAAGCCGGCTGGAACGGTGCGGCGCACCGGCTTCGAGACGGCGATCCGCCTGCCGGTGACGAGCGGCGCCGTGTCGGTCGTCGCGCTCGACGCGCAGGGCGCGAAGCTCCGCGCGGCCGCGCCGACCGTGCTCCAGGCCTAGAGGTCGATGTGAAGCTCGGCGGCCCGAGTTCATATCAGGCCTCTAGTTCAGCTTCAGCGAGTCGAGCAGGCTGCCGATCTGGTAGCCCACCT
>JAFALP010000145.1 GCA_019234175.1 Actinomycetota bacterium
TGACGGGCGGCCGCGGCGACTACCACATGGCATTCCTCCGTTACGAGGAAGTCCCGACGCACGTCGCCCAGAAGATCATCGAGACCACGAAGAAGGAGCGCGAGGCCGCCAAAGCCTGATGAACGTGCTGCGCACGTCCATCAGCTGAAGGCACCGCTTCGCGGAGCGCTCGCCGGCCGAGCCGGCGAGCTCTTACGGGGCCGAGCGAAGGTTTCGTTCTGGGCGCGCGGTGGTGGCTCTCGCCATCCCCGCGCGCTTGTCCGGCTCGAGCGAACGAGGCGTTCGCTCGAGCCCTTGGCGGTTTCCGCGGACGAAGCGTTAGGAACTACTGCTGCGGCTGCGGGTCCTGCGGGCGGTCGCGCAGGTGCGCGATCACGTCCGCGACGTCCGCGAGCTGCTGCTCGAGGTCGCGCTGGTAGTTCTCCAGCCGCTCGAGGAGCTCCTGGCGATTCGGGAAGCCTCCGCGGAAGAACAACCGCGGGCCGCCGAAGCCACGGCGATGGTGGTGATGTCCGTGCATGGTCACCTCCCTTCTTCGTACCGATCGATGAAACGTTGCGTCCGCTCCTGCGACGTGCGCAGCGCCTCGACCCACTGGTCGAGCAGCTGGCGGCCGCGGTCGGTGACGGCGTAGGTGCGCTTGCCGTCGCTCCACTCGGAGCCGACGAGACCCTCCTCCTCGAGCGCACGCAGCAGGCGATAGACGTTGCCCATCTCGACGCGCGACTCGCCCGTCAGCTCGGGCAGGCGCTCGAGCAGGTCGTAGCCGTGCGTCGGCTGCTCGCGGAGGAGCAGGAGGAGCGCCGGCTCGGTGAACCGCTCCACGCGGGCGAGCACGTGCCAGCGGCCGCGATGGTGCCGCCGGGCCCTCGGCCCGCCCCTCAGCTCCGCCACCTATGTAAAACACACATGTAAGACACAATAGCGTATAGTCCGGTGCGCGGTGAGGGTCACGAAGGTCTCCACGCTGAGGCAGTGCGCCGTCTGCGAGCGGACGCTGCTCCTCGGCGAGCGCTCCGTCCGTTTCGCGCCCGAGGAGGGCGCCGAGCTCGTGCACGTGTGTCCCCTCTGCCAGGAGACGGCGATCGAGCACGGCTGGATCAAGGAGGGGACGCCGACGCAGCCGACCATCGCCGGCGACCGCCGCCGTCGCCGCCGCGGGCTCGTCGAGTTCCTCGGCCTCTCGCGCGCGGACGAGTCGATCGCCCCACCCGAGCCGATCCTCCGCCGGCTCTCGAACGAGGAAATCGCCCTCCTCGAGGCCGCCGACCTCTTCAACGCGAGCACGTACCGCCGCACCGTCGGCGGCATCGCCAAGAGCCTGGGCGAGGCCCGCGCCAGCATCGTCCCACTCTCCGGCGTCTCCGGCGAGCTGGCGGTGACGGTCGCCTGGGACCTGTCCTGGTACCAGTACCGCGTCACCCCCGAGTCGGCGCAGCCGGTGCGCCTCGAGCGCCGCGGCCACGAGCTGGAGGAGCTGGAGACGAGCTTCAAGGACTGGAACACCCGCGTCGAGGACGAGGGCCGGCTCGTCCCCGACATCGCCCGCATCTAGCGCAACCCGGGAACCTTCCTACAATCAGACGCAGTGATCTACTGCGTCATCCCCCGCGAGCTCGCCGACGAGCTCTACGACAAGATGGTCGAGTACTACCGGGACAACCCGGACGTGACCGTCATCGTCGATCGCCGCGAAGGCCCCGATCGCCGCTCGCATCAGGACGCGGGCGAGTTCAAGGAACAGCGGGTCGTCCGCGACCGGCGCCGCGCACGTGTCCCGGGCACGTTCCCGGACACGGACGCACCCGAGTAGCCATTACGCTCGTCCCGTGGCGGCGACCGCGGAGACGTTCGAGAGCACGAGCCCGGCCGACGGCGAGACGATCGGCGTCTTCCCGCGCATGGGCGTGGACGAGGTCGACCGCGCCGTCGCGACCGCGAAGGAGGCGTTCGCGAGCTGGCGGCTCGTCCCGGCGCCGAAGCGCGGGGAGATCCTCTATCGCTTCGCGCACATCCTCGAGCAGGAGAAGGCGGCGCTCACCGACCTGATGACGCACGAGATGGGGAAGGTGCGCGCGGAGGCGGGCGGCGACGTCCAGGAGGCGATCGACATCACGTACTACATGGCCGGCGAGGGGCGCCGCCTCTTCGGCCAGACGACGCCGTCGGAGCTCCCGGACAAGTGGAACATGAGCATCCGCACGCCGGTCGGCGTCGTCGGTGCGATCACGCCGTGGAACTTCCCGATCGCCATCCCGTCGTGGAAACTCATCCCGGCGCTCGTGTGCGGCAACACCGTCGTGCTGAAGCCGGCGACGGACACGCCGGCGCTCGCGACGCGCTTCGTCGAGCTGCTGCACGAAGCCGGGATGCCGGATGGCGTCGTGAACATCGTCCACGGCGGCGGCAGCGACGTCGGCGACCGCATGGTGCGCCATCCCGACATCCGCGTCATCACGCTGACGGGCTCGCGCGAGACGGGCGTGAAGGTGCTCGCCGCCGGTGCGGACACGCTGAAGCACGTGCACCTCGAGCTCGGCGGCAAGAACGCGATCATCGTCATGAACGACGCCGACCTCGACCTCGCCGTCGACGGCATCGTCTGGTCGGCGTTCGGGACGTCCGGGCAGCGCTGCACCGCCGCGTCGCGCGTGATCGCGCACGAGAAGGTGTACGACACGCTGCAGACGCGCCTCGTCGAGCGCGTCGAGAAGCTGCGACTCGGGCCCGGGTGGGAGGACGACACCGAGATCGGCCCCGTCATCAACAGGGCGGCACTGGAGAAGATCGACTCGTACACGAAGATCGGCAGCGACGAGGGCGCGCGCCTGCTCACCGGCGGCGAGATCGCGACGGAGGGCGACCTCGCGCGCGGCCACTTCTACCGGCCGACGATCTTCGCCGACGTCGAGCCCGGCATGCGCATCGCGCAGGAGGAGATCTTCGGCCCGACGACGGCGCTCATCAAGGTGCGCGACCTCGACGAGGCGATCAGCGTGTCGAACGGGATCAAGTTCGGGCTTTCGTCCTCGATCTTCACGCGCGACGTGAACGCTGCGTTCCGCGCGATGCGCGACCTCGAGGCCGGGATCACGTACGTGAACGCCGGCACGATCGGCGCCGAGGTGCATCTCCCGTTCGGCGGGACGAAGGACACCGGCAACGGCCACCGCGAGGCCGGGCAGGCGGCGCTCGACGTGTTCACCGAGTGGAAGTCGATCTACGTCGACTACTCCGGCAAGCTCCAGCGCGCGCAGATCGACGATTGAGCGGCTACAAGCTCGTGTGGTTCGTCCCGCGCGAGGCGCTCGACGCCACGCGCGAGGCCGTCTTCGCCGCGGGCGCGGGCGTCATCGGCGGCTACACGCGCTGCTCGTTCTACACGGAAGGGACAGGGACGTTCCTCGGCGGCGAAGGGACGTCGCCGAGCGTGGGGAAGCCGGGCCGCGAGGAGCGCGTCGCCGAGCTGCGCGTCGAGACGGTCGTACCGGACGGACGGCTCGACGCCGTCGTGGCGGCGCTGCGCGAGGCGCATCCGTACGACGAGGTCGCGTTCGACGTCTACCCGCTCGCGTGAAGACGCGGCTGTTCACCGACGGCGGCGCGCGCGGCAATCCCGGCCCCGCCGCGTACGGCTTCGTCCTCGAGGCGGAGGACGGCACGGTGCTCGCGGC
>JAFALP010000378.1 GCA_019234175.1 Actinomycetota bacterium
CCCGTGGACTCGTGCCAGTTCGTGGACAGGCCGCCGATGTCCCAGCGGTCGCACATCGCCCACAGCGGGAGGATGGCGATCATCGCGTGCTCGGCGGCGTGCAGCGACGAGAGCAGCATGGGCATCTGCTCCAGCCCGTCCAACTGCGTCTCCGTCGGGACGTACCAGATCGCCTCGGTGTCGAACGTCGTCGGCGGGAGGTCGAGCGGGACGGTCGCGAGCGTGGCCTGGTCGCGGATGCCCTTGCGTCGGTACCCGACCACCTGCTCGGTGACCGAAACGCGGCCGAAGGACAGCTCGAGGCCGAGGCGCCGCTCGACGCGGAGCGGCTCCACCACGTCGGTCGACGTCTCCTTCTTCACCTGCGTGTACCAGTCGCCGCTGAACGGCTCGACGAGCGCCCGGCGGTCCGCGACGTCCAGCTCGTGCACGAGCCACTGCTCGCCGAGGTGGAGGTAGACGGCGCCCTCGTGGACGGTCGAGTACGCGCGCTCGTGCTCGACGATGCCGAGCACCGTGCCCGTGCTCGCGTCGACGACCGAGAACGCGTCGGCGCTCGCGGACCGGAGCGGGACGCGGCCGGCGGGATAGTCCTTGCCTGCGTAGACCCAGCCGCGCGGGGTCTTGCGCAGGCCGGGGACGAGCGGTGCGCGCTCGAGCGCCGCGTCGCCGAGCGTCGCGCGGTCGTCCTCGTCGACCGGCGCTTCGTACGCGGCCGCGGCGAGGTGCCCGTCGAGCACGCGCGGGTTGGCGTGGTCGAGGATCGCCGCCTCCACACGGCGGCCGAGCAGCGTCTCCGGCTCGCGCATGAAGTACTGGTCGAGCGCGTCCTCGGAGGCGACGAGGAGCGCGAGGCCGTGGCCGCGCCGGCCGGCGCGCCCCCACTGCTGGCGAAGGCTCGCGACCGTCCCCGGGAAACCGACGGAGATGGCGCAGTCGAGCAGGCCGATGTCGATCCCGAGCTCGAGCGCGTCGGTGGCGGACACGGCGAGGAGCTTTCCCTCCACGAGCCGGCGCTCGATGTCGCGGCGCTGCTGCGGCGTGTAGCCGGCGCGGTACGGCGCGAGGCGCGCCGCCCGTTCCGCGTCCAGCCGGTCGGCGGTCATGCGGTGTATGAGCTCCGCCGCCTTGCGGCTCTTCGCGAAGCAGATCGTGCGCAGGTCGCGCTGCACGAGCGACGCGAGCAGCCTCGACGCCTCGCCGAGCGGGGACGCGCGCAGGCCGAGCTCGGCGTCGACGAGCGGCGGGTTCCAGAAGGCGACGGTCCGCTCCGCGCGCGGTGCCGCGTCGTCGGCGACCACCGTCGCGCGCACGCCCAGCAGGCGATGTGCGAGCTCGCCCGGGTTGGCGACGGTCGCAGACGCGAGGACGAACTGCGGGTCGGCGCCGTACACGTGCGCGAGCCGGCGGAGCCGGCGGAGGACGTTGCCGACGTGCGAGCCGAACACGCCGCGATAGACGTGCGCCTCGTCGACGACGACGTAGCGCAGGTTGTGCAGCACGTCCGCCCATAGGTCGTGGCGGGGGAGGACGCCGACGTGCAGCATGTCGGGGTTGGTGAGGACGATGTCCGACGACGTGCGAATCTGGCGCCGCTCCTCCCGCGGCGTGTCGCCGTCGTAGATCGCCGCGCGCACCTTCGGGATCGCGAGTTGGGCGAGCGTCCGCGCCTGGTCCTGTGCGAGCGCTTTCGTCGGATAGAGGTAGAGCGCGCGGCTCTTCGGATCGGCGGCGAGCGCGTCGAGGACGGGAAGGTTGAACGCGAGCGTCTTTCCCGACGCCGTCCCGGTGGTGACGATGACGTGCTCGCCGGCGCGGACGGCCGACCACGTCTCCGCCTGGTGGACGTACAGCTCGTCGATCCCGCGCTTCTCGAGGGCCTCGTGCACGGTGGGGTGGAGCTCGTCGGGGAGCGGCGCCGTGCGCGGCGCACGGGCGGGCTCGATGCCCAGATGGGCCAGCTCCTCGCCGGCGAGGAGGTCGTCCCAGGCCGCGATCGCCATCCCGACCACGCTAACGTTCGCGTACCGGGGTGCCGCAGCGAGCGGCTGAGATCACACCCGTCGAACCTGATCCGGGTCATGCCGGCGAAGGGAGCGCATGGTTCCTCGAGCACTGACGATCGCGACGTCCGACTCCGGCGGCGGAGCCGGGATCCAGGCGGACCTGAAGGCGTTCGCGGCCGCGGGCGTGTACGGCGCGTCCGTTCTCGTCGCGCTGACGGCGCAGAGCACGCGCGCCGTGACCGCGATCCACGAGCTCCCGCCGGCGTTCGTCGTCGCGCAGCTGGACGCGGTGTTCGACGACATCGGCGTCGACGCCGCCAAGACGGGAATGCTCTTCTCGCGGGAGATCGTCGACACCGTCGCCGCCTATCTGCGCGACCGCCCCGTCCCGCTCGTCGTCGATCCGGTGATGGTGGCGAGCTCGGGCGCGCGGCTGCTCGAGGACGACGCTGTCGACGCGCTCGTCGGTGCGCTCTTTCCGCTCGCGACCGTGATCACGCCCAACGTGATGGAGGCGCGCGCGCTCGCCGGCGTGGACGCCCCGCCGGACCAGCTCGCGGAGCGGCTCCACGATCTCGGCGCTGCGGCCGTCATCGTCACGGGCGGGCATACGGCCGACGCGGTCGACCATCTGTACGACGGCCGCGAGCACGTCGACCTCCCGGTGGAGTGGCGCGATGTCGCCGCCACGCACGGCGCCGGGTGCACGCACTCGGCCACGCTCGCGGCGCTGCTCGCGCGCGGCGAGACGCTCACCGACGCTGCTCGCGGCGCCGCAGCGGCAGCGTCGCGAGCGGTGGCGCAGGGGCTGGTCGAGATCGGTTCCGGAGAAGGTCCCGTCGACATCCTGGGGGTACGTCCATGATCAGTGCCGGCACGACGCTTCGCCGCATACGGGAGACGAAGCCGCTCGTCCACCAGATCACGAACTACGTGGTCATGAACGAGACGGCGAACGCGACGCTCGCGATCGGCGCGCTCCCGGTGATGGCGCATGCGCAGGAGGAGGTGGAGGAGATGGCGCGCCTCGCTTCGTCGCTCGTGATCAACATCGGCACGCTGTCGGAGCACTGGGTGGAGGCGATGCTGCTCGCCGGCGGCGCGGCGAGCGCGCGCGGGATTCCCGTCGTCCTCGATCCGGTCGGCGCCGGCGCGACTGCGTACCGTACGCAGACGTCACGCCGGATCCTCGACGTCGTCGACGTGACCGTGCTGCGCGGCAATGCGGGCGAGGTGGGGACGCTCGTCGGCGCAGAGGCGGAGGTGCGCGGCGTCGAGTCGATGAGCGTCGCCGGCGAGCCCGCCGATCTCGCGCGCGAGGCCGGCCGCCGTCTCCGGCTCGTCGCCTCGGTGACGGGCCCGGTCGACCACGTCTCCGACGGCGAGCGCGTGCTCGCGGTCGTGAACGGGCATCCGCTGCTGTCGGCGGTGACGGGCACGGGCTGCATCTCCACGGCGCTGACCGGCTGCTTCCTCGCGGCGAAGCCCGAGGCTCCGCTCGAGGCGGCGGCGGAAGCGCTGGCCGCGTTCGGCGTCGCCGCCGAGGACGCCGCCGACGGCGCGGCCGGACCGGGCACGTTCCACGCGCGGCTGTACGACGCGCTCGCTGCGCTCGACCCCGACACGCTCGACGAGCGGACGCGCATCGAGGAGCTGTGAAGGAGTTCGAGCTCCTGGCCGAGCTCGAGCGCCGCGGCCTGATCGTCGGCGTCGAGCACGACGCCGCCGAGATCGACGGTCTCGTCCTCACGCAGGACACGCTCGTCGAGGGCGTCCACTTCCGTTTCAGTCTCGTCGACTGGCACGGGCTCGGCTTCCGCGCGGCGGCGGTGAGCCTCAGCGACCTCGCCGCCTCCGGCGCGAATCCGGTCGCGCTCGTCGTCAGCCTGTCGGCGCCGGATCTGGACGGGGCGATCGCGTTGTACGAGGGCATCGCGTCCACCGGCGTGCCGGTCCGCGGCGGCGACACGACGAGGGCCGAGATCGTCGTCGTCACGGTGACCGCGCTCGGGCGCGCGGAGCGCGTTCCCGGCCGCGCGGGCGCGAAGCCGGGCGATCTCCTCGTCGTCACCGGGCCGCTCGGCGGCGCCGGCGCCGCCTTTCGCGACGCGCAGCTGCTTCCGCCGCCGCTTCGCATCGACGAGGGCCGCCGTCTTGCCCGCGTTGCGCACGCGATGCTCGACATCTCCGACGGGCTCGGTCCCGACGCCGGCCACATCGCCGAGCGCTCCGGCTGCCGTCTCGTCATCGACCTCGACCGCGTCCCGCTCGCCGGCGGCGCGACCGTCGAGGACCTCGAGTTCGGCGAGGACTACGAGCTGCTGGCGGCCACGCCCGACCCGCTCGGCTTCACGGTCATCGGACGCTGCGAGAAAGGCTCAGGCGTCAGCGTCGACCTGCGCGGCTGGGAGCACTTCGCGTAGCCAGTCGACGAAGTGCGCGCGCGGGCGGAACCCGATGAGCGAACCGACCGCCTCCCCGTGTGCGAAGAGCGTCACCTGCGGGATCGAGAGCACGTCGTAGCGCGCGCCGATCTCGGGATGGTCGTCCACGTTCACCTTTACCACGGGAACGGTGCTCTCCAACTCGGCGAGGATCGGCTCGAGCGCCTTGCACGGCCGGCACCACGGCGCCCAGAAGTCG
>JAFALP010000033.1 GCA_019234175.1 Actinomycetota bacterium
GCGTCGCGCCCCGACCTCCGCTGGCGTGCGCGGCCGCTGCCGGAGCTCCAGCTCGCGCTGCTCCGCTCCGCCGCCGAGCGGGTGCGGCCGGGCGGCACGATCCTCTACTCCGTCTGCACGATCAACCGCGACGAGAACGAGGCCGTCGTCGACGCGTGTGGTCTGGAAGTCGTGTCGCTCGCTGACGAATGGCCGCAGTTCGTGCACCCGCGACGGCCGGAGTTTCTCCTCACCACTCCGTATGGAAACGGTACGAGCGGCTTCTTCATCGCGCTCCTGAGCACTTAGAGTCTCGCCCGGGATGGGCTGGCAAAACTGGGTTCGCACGGTCGAGGTGGAGCCGTCGCTGTACGCGGCCGACTTCACGAGGCTGGGCGAGCAGGTGGAGATCCTCCTCCGCGCCGGCGTCCGCGTCTTCCACTTCGACGTCGGCGACGGCCACTTCATCGAGCCGATCACGATGGGGCCGATCGTGCTGCAGGCGATCGCGCCGATCGTGCACGGCATGGACGGCGTCCTCGACTGCCACCTGATGGTCGACAACCCGGTGCACCATTTCCCGCAGATCGCCGGAGCGGGCGGCGACAGCGTGACATTCCACTACGAAGTCGTCGACGACGTCCCGGCGACGATCGCGGCCGCGCGTGAGCACGGCCTCGGCGTCGGCGTCGCGTTCAATCCCGAGACCGAGCCCGACGACGTGACCGCCGTCGCGGGGGACGCCGACTTCGTGCTGTGCATGAGCATCCACCCGGGGTTCTCCGGCCAGGAGTTCATGGACGAGGCCTTCGACCGCATCAAGCGCACACGCGCGACCATCGCGGACGGCCAGTTCGTGCAGGTGGACGGCGGCGTCGACAACGACAACGTGCGCCGGATCTACGACGCGGGGGCGCGCCTCTTCGTCGCCGGCAGCTCGATCTTCCATCGCGAGGATCTGCCGCGCGCGTATCGCCGGCTGGTACAAGCACTCGCGTGAACTTCATGCAGCGGGCGCTCGAGCTCGCGGAGCGCGGTCGGGGCAAGGTGGGCGACCATCCGCTCGTCGGCGCCGTCGTCGTCGCCGACGATGAGGTCGTGGGCGAGGGCTGGTACGAGTACGACGCCGTCGAGCACGCGGAGACGGTCGCACTCGCCCAGGCCGGCGACCGTGCGCGCGGCGCGACGATGTACGTCACGCTCGAGCCGTGCGCGCATCACGGCCGCACGCCGCCGTGCGCGGACGCGGTCGCGGCGGCGGGCGTGGCGCGCGTCGTCGTCGGAGCGCTCGACCCGAACCCCAAGGCGGCCGGCGGCGTCGCGCGCCTTCGCGATGCCGCCGTCGACGTGGAGGTCGCCGACGCTCCGGAGGCGCGGCGCCAGAACGAGGCGTGGCGCACGTGGGTGGAGCTCGGCCGCCCGTTCGTGACCTTGAAGCTCGCGCTCACGCTCGACAACCGTGGGAGGGTTCCGGGCCGCCGCTGGGTGAGCGGCGAGGCGTCGCGGCGGCGCGTGCACGAGCTGCGTGCGTCCGTCGACGCGGTCGCGGTGGGGATGGGAACGGTGCGCGCCGACGACCCGCGCCTCGACGCGCGCGACGTCGGCGCGACGAGGCAGCCGCGGCGGATCGCCTTCGGTCACGGCGACGCCGGCGAGCTGGAGGTGCTCAGCGGCGGGCTGGAGGACGAGCTGCGCGCGCTCGCCGCCGAGGGCGTGCAGTCGCTCCTGCTCGAGGGCGGCCCGACGATCGCCGCGTCCTTCCTCGACGCGGGCCTCGTGGACAAGGTCGCGCTCTTCGTCGCCCCGGTCGTCGCCGGCGAGGGCCCGCTCGGCCTGACCGCGCAGCTCGAGCTCACCGGCGTCGCGGCGGAACGGGTCGGCGAGGACGTGCTCCTCGTGGGATACATCCGCGAGCCGTAACCTGTCCTCGTGTTCACGGGGATCGTCAGAGAGAAGGGCCGGGTCGTCTCCTTCGACGGCGCGCGGCTCGTCGTCGACGCCGAGACCGAGGCGGCGCTCGGCGACTCGGTCGCGATCGCGGGCGTCTGCCTCACCGTCGTCGACACGTCGCCGCTCGCGTTCGACGTCGTCCCGGAGACGGTCGAGCGCACGAGCCTCGGCTCGCTCGAGGCCGGCGACGCGGTCAACGTCGAGCCGGCGCTGCGGGCGGGCGAGCCGCTCGGCGGCCACATCGTCCAGGGCCACGTCGACGGCGTCGGCTCGTTCCGCGGGAGGGACGGCGACCTCACCTGGTTCGACGCGCCCGCCCGGCTGCTGCGGTACTGCGTCGAGAAGGGCTCGATCGCCGTCGACGGCACCTCGCTCACCGTGGCTGCGCTCGACCACCGCGGCTTCGCGGTCGCGCTCGTCCCGCACACGCTCGAGGTGACGACGCTCGGCGCGCTCGCGCCCGGCGACCCGGTCAACCTCGAGGCGGACGTGATCGCCAAGTACGTCGAGCGCCTAGGCGTCGCTCGCGACGCCGACCAGAAGAGGAGGCGCCGATTTACTCGGCGCCTCCGCTCTACGATGAGTCGATGAACGGCTTCGCGTCCGTCGAGGAGGCGATCGAGGACATCCGCGCCGGCCGCATGGTCGTCGTCGTGGACGCCGCCGACCGCGAGAACGAGGGCGACCTCACCATCGCCGCGCAGTTCGCGACGCCGGAGGCGATCAACTTCATGGCGAAGGACGGCCGCGGGCTCATCTGCCTCTGCCTCACCGGCGAGCGCTGCGACGAGCTCGGCCTGCGCATGATGACCGAGCGCAACGAGACGCCGTACGGCACCGCCTTCACCGTGTCGATCGAGGCGCGCGAGGGGATCTCGACCGGTATCTCCGCGCACGACCGCGCGCGCACCATCCAGGTGGCGATCGACTCGTCGAAGACGGGCGCCGACCTCGTGCAGCCCGGTCATGTCTTCCCGCTGCGCGCGCGCCCGGGCGGCGTGCTCCAGCGCGCCGGCCAGACGGAGGCCGCCGTCGACCTCGCGCGGCTCGCGGGCCTCATCCCCGCCGGCGTCGTGTGCGAGGTCATGAAGGACGACGGGACGATGGCCCGCGTGCCCGACCTGCTCGACTTCTGCGAGCAGCACGGGCTGAAGCTCGTCACCGTCGCCGACCTGATCGAGTACCGCCGCCGCCACGAGAAGCTCGTCGAGCGCGAGGTGACCGTGCGCCTGCCGACGGCGTACGGCGACTTCGACGCCACGCTCTTTCGCGAGACACTCACCGGCAAGCAGCACGTCGCGCTCGTCCACGGCGACGTCGACGGCGCCGACGACGTCCTCGTCCGCGTCCATTCCGAGTGCCTCACGGGCGACGTCTTCCACTCGCTGCGCTGCGACTGCGGCGAGCAGCTGGAGGCGGCGCTCGCGCTCATCGCCGCCGAGCCGCGCGGCGTCCTCCTGTACATGGCGCAGGAGGGCCGCGGCATCGGCCTGCTGAACAAGCTGAAGGCGTACGAGCTGCAGGAGGAAGGGCTCGACACGGTCGACGCCAACCTCGCGCTCGGGTTCGGCGCCGACGAGCGGGAGTGGGGGATCGGCAACCAGATCCTCTCCGAGCTCGGCCTCACCACCATCCGGCTGCTGACGAACAACCCGAAGAAGGTCTCGGGCCTGCAGGCCTTCGGCCTGGAGGTGACGGAGCAGGTGCCGATCGAGGTCGAGCCCCATCCCGAGAACCGCCGGTATCTGGCCGCCAAGCGGGATAAGCTCGGCCACGCATTGCACCATCAGGGTCTGCGCTTCGAGGAGGACGAGTGAGCGAGCACGACGAGTGGCCGGGGGCGGCCCCGGTGACCGAGACGGCTGAGGAGGACACCGGCGAGGAACAGGCACTCGTCGTTCCGGATGAGGAGCGGGCGGAGGAAGTGATCGAGGCGATCGCGGTCGAGGACGGCTTCCCCGGCCACGCGCCCGGCGCGCTGCACATCCCCGACGGCGTCGACCTCCTGGAGGGATCGCCGCAGGGCACGCGCAAGCGCATCGCCATCGTCCTGTCGCGCTTCAACGGCGACGTGACGAACCGGCTGCTCGAGTCGGCGCTCACCGAGGTCTCGCGCGCGGGGATCGACCGCGAGCACGTGACCGTCATGCCCGTGCCCGGCGCGTTCGAGCTCCCGATCGGCGCGATGGCGCTCGCGAAGACGCGCCGCTACGTCGCCGTCG
>JAFALP010000110.1 GCA_019234175.1 Actinomycetota bacterium
AGGAAGCGAACGATGAGCTGCCGACCGCGCCGCAGGATCTGCGCGGGGATGAGGATGAAGGCCTGCAGGAAGGTGCGGAAGTCCATGCGCAGCATGCGGGTCTGCTCGTCCTGATGTCGCTCGCGCCAGCGGCCGGCAACGGGGAGCAGCAGTGCCGCCCAGGCCTTGATCGACCAGGCGAGCGAGGCGATGACCATGTAGGCCCAGTTCGCGTCGAGCGTGTTGAGCGGCGCGTGCAAGGCGCGGACGCCGTTCTTGAGCTGCTCGATCAGGTTCTCCTGGTTGCAGCGGCCGTTCGACTCCGCGACGACCTGCGCCTGGGTCAGCGTCCGGTCGTTCGTGACGTAGAAGAAGTACCGAAAGTCGGAGCCGATGCAGACCTGGCCGCGCTCTTCGTCGACCAGCTTTCTCAACACGACGATGCGGTAGGAGCGCGTCGCCTTGCTGGGGCGGTGCTCGAACTCGGCGGTGTCCTCGGCGATCAGGCGCTTGTTGAGGTAGCCGCGCGTCTTGACGATCTCCTCCTTCACGCGTGGCTGCTTCGTCCGCGGTCGCGCGGCGAACACGGCGTTGGCCTTGCGGACCAAGTCCTCGTAGTCACCGGGGTGCATGTCGTCGGCGCGCGCGACGAACCCGGGGTTCGCGTCGTACCCGAACACGAATCGCACGCCGGCTACATCCCAACGATCGAGGTGGGCCGTCATCGTGAAGTCGGTGTCGCCGCGCAGCAGCACGTCCCCGTAGCCCGCGCGCTTGCACAGCGCGATCGCTTCGTCGAGCGCCGCCGGTGCTCCCTCGTGCGAGGGCCGGTTGCCGCTGCGGTTGATGATGAAGAGCGGCTCGCCGGTGTTCGCGAGCGAGATCAGGAGCGGGTGGTAGCCCCACACGCCCTTGAACGACAGATCCATGCCCTGCTTGCACTCCCCTTGGGTGGGCACGATCGAGCCGTCGGCGTCGATGCGCGCGGTCTCCTTCGTCAGGTCGCGGCGACTCCGCTGCCAGACGATGAGGCGCGTCTCGTTGAAGATGCTCATGAGCCGTCCCACGGCCTCGCGATCGAAGCGTCGGCAGAAGTCGCCCGCCGTCGTCGGGTCGGGGATCGCCTCCGCGCCCAGCATGTCGAGGTAGGCGACGTCGTTGCGGCGCAGCTCGATGTCGTCGAGCACCTGGCCGCCGCTGAGAAGGTTGTACGCGATGTTGAGGACGTGGTCCGAGTCGCGGTACGGGCGGGCTCGCTTGAGGATCCCGAGACGTTCGTCCACCGCCGCGGGCAGCCCGACGTCACGAACGAGGTCGTGCATCGCCGCGAGGCCGCCGCACGTCACCGCGTGGACCCGCTCCGACAGCTCGTACTTGGCACGCGGCCCGTCGAGTTCCGGCGAGCCCGGCTTCGTGGGCTCCTTGCCTCCGATGAACGGCGCGAGCCGCGCCTCGATCTTCCTGTTCTCCCGCTCCAGCTGCTGGCGTACGCTTGCTTTCACCTGAAACGTCTCCCGGCGGCGAGTGGTTGGTCTCGCAACCCCCATAAAACACCGGGGAATTTGAAAAATTCCCAACAAAATGAAGGCGCCTCCGCTAGATCAGGGGCTAGTGCCGCGCCAGGTCGAGCGCGCTCGGCATCATTCGGGGTGCTCGGCTTCCCAGGCGTCGAGGAGTTGCTCCAGATCGGGTCGGTGCCCCCAGGCCCTGACCTCGTCGACGCGGGCATCGCCCTGCTCGGCCAGGCGCTCGAGCACGCAGGCCAGGCGGCGCACCAACTCGCCGCGCCGGCGGTCTTCCTCGGAGGGGAGCGGGGACGTCGTCGTACTCGCTCATCTGCACGGCCAGCATAGCACGAGCTCGGCTCACCCCACGGCGCGGCGGTTCGCGGTGGCGGGCAGGTTGGCCCAGCGCTCGGCGGTGGCGGAGTCGACCGGGTCGTTGCCGTCGAGGAAGCGCTCGAGGTGGGGGAGCGAGTCGACGCCCCAGAACAGCTCGTCGTCCGCGAGCATCGTCGGCACACCGAACGCGCCCGCAGCCAGCGCGTCCGAGGTCTGGACCCGGAGCCGCTCCTTCACTTCGGGCTTTCCGGCGTCGAGGACGAGCTGCGCCCCGTCGAGCCCCGCCGCGCTCGCCGCCACCGCGACGCGCGCGGTGTCGTCGGCGCCGCCGCCGCCGCCCCAGACGGCGGCGAAGAGGCGATCGATGAGCGCACGGCGCGCCGCCTCGGGCAGAGGGAGCGACGAGACCCGCAGCGCCAGGAGCGGGTTGAA
>JAFALP010000252.1 GCA_019234175.1 Actinomycetota bacterium
TGCCATCGGCGTCGCACCCGGCCTGACGGGCTTCCACTTCTCGATCTGGCTCGTGCTGCCCATGGCGGGCATCGCAACAGCCCTGATCGGAATCGTCATCGGGCTGCCGACACTGCGACTGCGCGGCGACTACCTCGCGATCGTGACGCTTGGCTTCGGCGAGATCCTGCCCCAGATCTTCACGCACGGTGACAGCCTCTTCAACACCGGCTTCAACCTCACGAACGGCAGCGGCGGCATCTCGGGCATCGACCCGCCCGGATTCGGCAACTGGATCGGACACCATCTCCACCTGCCCGCGAACTATCTGACGCTCGGCGCGAACAGCGACCGGGCGTTCTTCTGGACGGCCCTCGTGCTGGTGATGATCACCGTGTTCGTCAGCGCACGTCTGCGGTCTTCGAGGCTCGGCCGCGCGTGGATCGCGATACGTGAGGACGAGATCGCCGCCGCCGCGATGGGCATTCCGCTCATGCGGACGAAGACGTGGGCATACGCCACGGGCGCGTTCTTCGGCGGGGTCGCCGGCGCCTATTACGCGGTGTACAACACGGCGGCGTTCCCCGACCAGTTCCAGTTCACCATCTCCGTCTTCATCCTCGTGATGGTCATCCTCGGTGGCATGGGCAACATCTGGGGCGTCATCTTCGGGGCGTGTTTCCTCGAGTACCTCAACCTCGAAGGCCTGAACAACATCGGCGCGTGGCTCAACAACCACTTCGGCCCCGGTGGCTCGGACTTCGCGTTGTGGCACAAGACGCTCGACGTGCCGCTGTACGAGTTCGGGATCTTCGGGATCATCCTCGTCGTCGTCATGCTCTTCCGGCCGGAGGGCCTCATCCCGAGCCATCGGCAGGCGCAGGAGCTCCACGAAGGCGTCCACGACGAGCCGCTCTATGACGTCGAGCACGACGCAGCGATCGCGGATCCCGCCTGATGGCAGACGCACTCCTCCAGACCGTGCTGCTGCGCAAGGAGTTCGGCGGACTGGTCGCAGTCGACGACGTCGACTTCGTCGTGCCCGACGGAGCGATCGTCAGCCTCATCGGCCCGAACGGCGCGGGCAAGACCACGTTCTTCAACATGCTCACCGGCGTGTACAAGCCGACGTCCGGAAGCGTCGTGTTCGCCGACGAGGATCTCACCGGGAAGCCGCCGCACGCGTATACGCAGCGCGGCATCGGGCGCACCTTCCAGAACATCCGGCTCTTCCAGAACATGACGGCGCTGGAGAACGTGCTCGTCGGGATGCATGCCCGGTTGAAGGGCAACCTCGCCGAGGCGATTCTCCACACGAGGCGCGTGAAGCGCGAGGAAGCCGCGGCCCGCGATCGCGCCAGGGGGCTTCTCGACTACTGCGGCCTCCGCGGCAAGGGCGCCGTGATCGGACGCAACCTGTCGTACGGCGACCAACGCCGGCTCGAGGTCGCGCGCGCGCTGGCGACGGAGCCGAGGCTCGTGCTCCTCGACGAGCCGACGGCAGGCATGAACCCGCAGGAGACCGCAGAGTTCACGACCTTCGTCGGCAGGCTGCGCGACGAGCGCGGGCTCACCGTCCTTCTGATCGAGCACGACATGCGCGTGGTGATGGGCGTCTCCGACCGCGTGACCGTTCTCGACTACGGCGAGAAGATCGCGGAAGGCACGCCGGGCGAGATCCAGAGCAACGAGCGTGTGATCGAGGCGTACCTCGGTTCCGCGGCGGTGGCGACGTCGTGAATGCAACCCCGCAGACGCTGCTCGAAGTCCGCGACGTCGAGACCTTCTACGGCTCGATCCAGGCTCTGCGCGGGATCTCGATCGAGGTGCGCGACGGCGAGATCGTCACGCTCATCGGTTCGAACGGCGCGGGTAAGTCGACGACGCTGCGCTCGATCAACGGACTGAACCACCCGCGGAAGGGAACGATCACCTTCCTCGGGAAGGACATCACGCGCCGGCCGGCGCACGAGGTCGTCAGACTCGGAATCTCGCAGTCTCCCGAGGGTCGCAAGCTCTTCCCGCGCATGACGGTGACCGAGAACCTCGAGATGGGCGCATACCAGAGGAGCGACAAAGCCGGTCTGCGCGAGGACATGGAGCGCGTGTTCACGCTTTTCCCGCGCCTTGCCGAGCGGAAGAGCCAGAAGGCGGGCACGATGTCGGGCGGCGAGCAGCAGATGTGCGCCATCGGCCGTGCGCTGATGGCGCGCCCGAAGCTCCTCATGCTCGACGAGCCGTCGATGGGCCTCGCGCCGATCTTCGTCGAGCGCATCTTCGAGACGATCGTCGAGGTCAACAAGCAGGGGACGTCGATCCTCCTCGTCGAGCAGAACGCGCTCATGGCGCTGCACGTCGCAAGCCGCGGCTATGTGCTCGAGACGGGGACCGTCGCGCTCGCCGACGACGCGAAGGCGCTCGCGCAGAACGAGCAGGTCCGCAAGACCTATCTCGGCGAGACGTAGCTACCCGACGCGCAGCGGAAAGTACGGCGGGCTGAGCAGATAGCCGACGCGCGCGGAGCCGCTCGTGCGGCCGCGGGCGAGGTCGAGCGCGGCGCCGAGGCCGTGCGCGGGGATGAAACCGAGCTGGCGCACCGCGCTCGCGTCAGCTGCGCCCGCGACGAGGACTGCTCCGAGCCGTCCGAGCGCGGGCTGGCACGCGTTCCAGTCGCGGAACGGAAGCAGCGGATGCACCGTGCGCCCGCTGCGATAGTCCTCGATCCCGCGCGTTCCTGTCGCGGCGGCGAGCTCGGCCTCGGCGAGGAGCTCCGGGTCCCGCCCGATGCGCGCGACGTGGAAGAACGGCCTGTACGGCGCCTGCGTCGGATGCGCGAAGGTGCGGGAGAAGCGATGGACGAGGATCGCCGTGCCTCCGTCGACGACGGGGAACGCGTCCCGCCACAACCGCAGCGCGAGACCGAGGCCGAGATACGCCGCCAGTAGCGGATTGGGCTGCTCGCGCGGCAGGTACGGCGTCGTCCCCGGGACCGCGATCACGATGGCGTCGAGTGGTTCGTCCAACACCGCGCGCCGGAGTTCGACCGCGCGGAGCAGTGCTTCCGCGTGCGCAACCGAGGGCGGCCCGGCGAACGCCCCGGCAGCGGTGATCTCGGTCGGGAGCGCGTGCAGGACCTCGCGCCGCGCGAGGTCCGGAAGTGCGCCGAAGAGATGGCGGAGCGGTGACGACGACAGACGGTCGAGCGCTTCGCGGTCGTACGGATACCCGCGGAGCGCGCCCGACGTGCGTGGGTTGTTCAAGACGAGCGACACGCCGAGCACGGGCAGCCGTTCGGCGAGTGCGCGCTCGAGCGCGAGGCCGATGTGCCATCCCTGCGAGGCCGCCGTCTCCAGCAGCGAATACGCACCCGCCGCGCGGAGCGCTTCTGCGCTCGACCCCGCGAGCAGCGTGGCGGGGCCGCCGTTGAGCACCGTCTCGGCGGCGCTGACGACGACCAGGAGCTCCGTCTCCACGAGCGCGCGATTGACGCGGAGCGGCGGACGGCGGGTGTCGTCGAGCGTGACGAGCTCGGGGTCCTCCACGTCGTGGACGACGACATGTCCGTGGAACCGCCTGGCGAGCTCGGGCAGGACGAGGCTCCCGAGCTCATGCTGGGCCATCCGCCGGCCGAGGCCGCCGGCGACGAGGATCGTCTGGTACCCGGAAGGGATGCCGAGCCGCTCGAGCTCGTCCACGACCGCGCCGATCGCGAGCTGGCGCGGATCCGCGGATGCACCCGGGATCGGAAGGGCCGGCGGCTCGACGACGATCGTCGCGCGTCCGCGCCGCCGCACGAGCGCCTCGAGCGGCTCGCCCTCGAGCGGGAACCGCAGCGCGTCGCGGACGGCGGCGCCCACGTCGAGGACTGCGCCGGACGGCGCTCGCGGCGTGAGCACGACAGCGTCGTCTGGAACAGTCGCGACGACCATCTTCGTTCCGGAGAGCAGCGGGATTCGGCGCATCGGCGGCGGACAATAGACTCGTTTCGATGTCCCCGAAGACGCTCACCGGCCTCGAGCTCGAGCTCGACGACGGGCCGGCGCGGGACGCCGAGCTGTTCCTCGTCGACGGCAACAACCTCGCCTACCGGGCGTTCTTCGCGCTGCCCGAGGAGCTCGCGACGACGGAGGGCTTCCCGACGAACGCGCTGCTCGGCTTCACCAACATGCTCTTCAAGCTGCTGAGCGACTACAAGCCCAAGGGCGTCGCCGTCGCGTGGGACACGCGCCCCGTGCACCGCGCCGCGGTCGCCGAGGCCGCGGACGTCGTCTACAAGGAGGGCCGCCGGCCGATGGCGGACCTTCTGCGCGAGCAATTCCCCTTCTTCCGCCCGATCGTCGAGGCCTTCGGTTACCGCAACCTCGAGTTCGAAGGCTGGGAGGCGGACGACGTCATCGCCACCCTCGCGACGCGTGCGGACGAGGCGGGCGTGCGAACGTGCGTCGTGTCCACCGACCGCGACGCGTTCCAGCTCGTGACCGACAACGTCTCGTTGATGATGACTCCGCGCGGCGTGAGCGACGTGCAGGTGTACACGCCCGACCGCGTCGAAGCCCGGTACGGCATCCGGCCGGAGCAGATCCCGGACTTCATCGGCCTGAAGGGCGATACCTCCGACAACATCCCCGGCGTTCCCGGGATCGGCGACAAGACCGCGGGCCAGCTGATCGCGCAGTACGGATCCCTCGACGGCGTGTACGAGCACGTGGACGAGCTCTCGCCGGGGCGGCGGAAGAACCTCATCGAGCACGAGGGCGACGCACGGACGTCGAAGGAGCTCGCGACGATGCGCCGTGACCTCGACATCGACTGCGACCCGGCCGAGCTCGTGCTCGCGCCGCCGGACCGCTCGCAGCTGCGGGAGATGTTCCGGCGCTTCGAGTTCCGCGCGCTCCTGAACCGCATCGACACGCTGGACGAAGCCGTCCCCGCGGCGGCGAAGATCGTCGCCGGCACCGGCGTCGCCTGGGACGAGGCGGACGTGGTGCCGGCGTTGAAAGGCCCCGTTTCCGTCGCCGTCGCCGGGGAGCGCGTCGCCGTGGCACGCGAAGGCGAGCCGGTCGTCGTCGCCCCGCTTCCCGCCGATCTCGTGGCGGCGCTTCGCGACACCGAGATCACGGCACACGACTACAAGGCGCTGCCCCGGCTGACGATGCTTCCCGCCGAGGACACGCTGATCGCCGCATACCTGATCGAGCCGGGCCGCCCCGCGTACGAGCTCGACGACCTCGCCGCCGAGTACGGCGTCGAGGCCATCCCCGATCCTGCGGCCGAGGAAGAGACCGAGGCGCTCGTCCGCGCGGCAGAGGTGCCGCGTCGTCTCGCGCCGCTGCTCCGCGCGCGTCTGCGCGATCGCGGCAGCGAGGAGCTGTACGACCGCGTCGAGCTTCCGCTCACCGCCGTCCTCGCGGCGATGGAGGACGCGGGCGTGAAGATCGACGCATATCGCATGGGCGAGATCACCGCACGGCTCGCCGATCGCGTCGAGGAGCTCGAGTCGAACGCGTACGAGCTCGCGGGCGAGGAGTTCATGCTCGGCTCCACGCAGCAGCTCGCGCGGATCCTCTTCGAGAAGCTCGAGCTCACGCCGGGGCGCAAGGGGAAGACCGGCTACTCCACCGACACGCGCGTTCTCCGCACGATTCGGGAGGAGCATCCGATCGTCGAGGTGATCGAGGAGTGGCGCGAGCTGACGAAGCTCCTCAACACGTATCTCGGTCCGCTGCCCGCGCTCATCGGTGAGGACGGGAGGCTGCACACGCACTTCAACCAGGCGGTCGCCGCCACGGGCAGGTTGTCGACGTCGAACCCGAACCTGCAGGCGATCCCGATCCGCACCGAGCTCGGCCGCGAGATTCGCAGCGCGTTCATCGCGGAGACCGGCCACCGACTCGTGTCCGCCGACTACTCGCAGGTGGAGCTGCGCATCCTCGCGCACATCTCGCAGGACGAGGAGCTCATCGAGACGTTCCAGCGCGGCGCCGATATCCATCGCGCCACGGCCTCGAAGATGTTCAACGTGCCGGAGGACGAGCTGACGCATGACCAGCGCCGCGCGGCGAAGACGATCAACTTCGGCGTGCTGTACGGCATGTCGGCCTTCCGGCTTTCGAATGAGCTGAACATCCCCACCGGGCAGGCCAAGGATTTCATCGACGCCTACTTCGCGCGCTATCCGAAGATCCAGGAGTACCTCGACCGCACTCTGGAAGAGGCGCGCCGC
>JAFALP010000288.1 GCA_019234175.1 Actinomycetota bacterium
ACGTGGATCTTGAACTGCGTCGCCACCTTCGGCGAGCTGCGGCGTATGACCCAGTTCAAGGACAAGTCCGGCGGCCAGGAGTCGGTGAGCGTCGGGCTCTACGACTACCCGGTGCTCATGGCCGCCGACATCCTCGCCTACGACAGCGAACGCGTCCCAGTCGGCGACGACCAGCGCCAGCACCTCGAGCTCGCGCGCGACATCGCCGAGCGCTTCAACTTCCGCTACGGCGACACGTTCACCGTGCCCGAAGGGAAGTTCCCCGCGGTCGGCGGGCGCATCATGGATCTGCAGGAGCCGACAAACAAGATGTCGACGACGCTCTCGTCGGAGCAGGGCGCGGTCTACATCACCGACTCGGCCGACACCATCCGGAAGAAGTTCAAGTCCGCGGTCACCGACTCGGAGCGCGAGGTGCGCTACGACCCGGCGGCGAAGCCGGGCGTGTCCAACCTGCTGGAGATCATGAGCGTCGCCACCGGCGACTCGATCGACGCGCTCGCGGCGCGGTTCGACGGCGCCGGCTACGGCGACCTGAAGGAGGCCGTGGGCGAGTCGGTGGTGACGCTTCTCTCCCCCATCCGCGAGCGCTTCGAGGCGCTGCGCGCGGACGAGCGGGAGCTGCAGCGGCTGCTCGGCGTCGGCGCCGAGAAGGCGCGGCGCGCGAGCGAGCCGACGCTCGAGGCGATGTACGACCGCATGGGATTCGTGAAGCCGGAGGCGGGCCGCTTGTTCGGAGCGGCCCGCCCTCGCGGCCTCTAGCTTCAGGCGGTCGCGTTACAGCTGTTGTTGTGCGACGCCGTGTTGCCGGACCCGGCGATGCCGGGGTTGTCGTTCTGGAGCTGGCAGTTCCCTCCGGCGGAGTTGCCGGTGAGGGTCCCGCCGCCGGTGTTGTTGTGGACCTCGATGTTGCCGTGCACGGTGTTTCCGCCGGCCGCGACGCTGCCGGCGTTGTTCTGGACCTGCAGATTGCCCCCGATCGTCACGTCGTTGACCGTCGACGACGAGGTCGTCCCTTGGATTTGCAGGTTGCCGCCGATCGATCCGCCCTGGATGTCGACCGAGGCCGCGTTGTTCGCCTGGACGTTCCCCTTCACGGTCCCGCCCGTGAGCCTGCAGCGGGACCCCTCGGCGACGGTGAGGTTGCCGTCGACCGTGACGTTGGTCAAGGTCTGGTCCTTGCACTGGACGTCGCCCTTGATCTCCGTGGGCACGCCGGCGAGCTCGTCGGCCTGCTGGAGGATGCCCTGGCAGTGTGCGAGGTCCCCGTCACCGGGGATCGGCTTGTTGTTGAACTCCGCGTCGTAGAGCGCGCTCTTGATCTGCGTCGCGAGCGCGTCGCGATCGCTGCCGAGGCTCGTGATCTGCGCGAGCTCGTTCGCGTAGGTGCTGTCGTCGGTTGACGAACCGCTCTCGAGAGCGGCCGTGTCGGCGACGAGCACGTCGGTCCCGAACTCGCCGACGCTCGAGTTGAGCTGCTTGTAGCACTTGGCCAGCGCGAGGAACTTCGGCTGGCCGGCCTTGTCCGGCGGGTTGGTCATGTCCTCGACGAGCACGCGGCCGTCCGGCGTGTAGTCGTCCTGCAGCCCGGTGAGGGCCATGATCGTCGGCTGGATGTCGGCCTGGTCGAGCCAGGTGCCGTTGTTGACGATCTGCGTGTCGGTGGTCGTGCCGGAGTTCGCGTCACCGGCCGAGCTCGGGCCCTGTCCGGGACCGGAGCCGTCGACGCCGAGGTGCTTCACGCCCGGCCCGACCAAGGCGGCCCACGTGTTGTTGATCTCCGGCGCGTAGTAGCCGTGGTTCCACGCGTACTGGCTGTTGATGCTCGTGCAGTTGGTCGGCGCGTTGGCCGCCGTCGTCCCGGTTCTGCACGCCGGCGAGTCGGCCTGCCCGGAGGTGAAGTACACGTCGGGCTTCGGGAACGCCGTGAACGTCGGGATCCGGTTCGGATCGGCGTTGCTGAAGTGGAGAAGCTCTTCCACAACGGGGTCGGCCATCCACTTGATCGCCGTCTCGGTCGTCCCGTCGAACGGGTCGTTCACGGTGACGTTGGCGAAGTCGCGTTCGAGCTGGCGTACGACGGGCGCCGGCTGGTTGCCCGTCACGTACACCGACTCGCCCTGCGGCTGGCTCGCGAACGGCGTCGTGTCGTTCTCCTCGTACTTGAGGAGGCCGTGGATGCTCGCCGACACCTCGCCGACCTGCCCGCTCTGATACGTGCAGATGTACGACGTGGTGAGCGGCGTGCCCGTGCACGACGGCGACTCGGCCCGGTCGAGGTTGGCGCCGGAGAAGTGGTCGCCCTCGTCGGCGCCGAAGACGAACAGCGTGTTCGCCGGGGTGATGCCGTCGTCGGACAGCCGCTTCAGGAACGTGGCGAACGCAGCGTTGTACGACGCAGTGGTCTGGTAGTAGCAGTTGTCGCCGGGGCCGTCGGCGTAGCCGACGTCCGGGTGACCCCTGTACGTCGAGGCGGGGCTGCACGGGCCGGTGTCGACCGACGCGACGGCGTGCACGTCGGAGATGTACGCGTAGGTGACCGGGACGCCGCTCTCCTGCATGTCGGCCGTGTAGGCGAGCGTCTGCGCCGCCGTGATCGGGCCGAAGCCGGGGAAGCCCGGCGTGTGGACGTACTGGCCGTCCATCTCCGCCCCGTTCAGGTCGGTCAGGTTCCCGGCCGAGTCGACGACGGGGAAGCTGTCGCCGTTCGCGAACGTGCGGTTGTCACCGGAGTTGGCGGCTCCCGCGAGCTCCGGCTGGAGGTACTTGTGGCCGAAGACGGCGTCGTAGCCGGTGTAGCCGCCCGGCTCGTCCGGGAGGACGTCGGCGACGGGCCGGCTGTTCGACGCGCAGAAGCTGCTGCTCTTGGCGCAGTGCACGGCGAGGCCGATGTAGTCGTTGACCTCCTGGTCCTTGAACGAGTCGGGATCGGCGTTGAGCTGTGCCTCCTCCGGCGAGCTCGCCCCGAACACGTTGGCGATGTCCGGGCTCGTGTTCTCCATCTCCAGGTTGACGGCGGAGATGCCGCCGACATTGCAGCCGGCGCGCGTGTACGGGACCCACGGCGCGGGAGGCGCGGTGGTGCCGCCGGTGGGCGGAACGGTGGACGAGTAGTCCATCTGCGGATAGCCGTCACCGACGCCGCCGCCCGTCCAGTAGCTGAAGACGCTCTGGCCGGCGCTCGTCGCGCCGCTCGGCGTCACGCCGCCCGACGGGGTGAAGGCGAAGTAGTCGTTGGAGACGCCCATCCCCTGCCGGTCGCCGTAGAGGCCGGTGAAATTCGTGGTGAGATCGTTCGCCGTGTGACCGATCAGCGGCGTGTGGTTGTTCGTGAGCAGCGTCCCGTTCTGCGTGATGAAGTTGTAGAGCGACGGGATCTGCTCGATGTCGGACAGGACGTTCGGGTTGTCGCGGTTGACGTGCACGTTGTCGAACACGATGTCGATCACGTGCTTGATGCCGTTGCCGAGCTGACAGCTCGACGACGCCGAGGACGCGCTCGTCTTCGACGTGTTCGCCGACGCTGTCGCGGAGACGGCTACTGCGGCAGCCGTTGCAACCGCAAGCGCGGCCAGCAAAACCCCTCTTCTCATTACTCCCCCTGCGGGTTGGGAACTGACGACGAGGGGAGCCTACCCTCCTTCTACCGGGCCCAACAACGGCTGTCACGCGGCTGTCACTCGGCGTTCACAGAATCGCGTAATCGCGCAATTTCCGTGGATTCGAGCTCGCGGGACTTGCCCGGTTCGAGGCCGTCGAGCGTGAGCCCGGCGTATTCGCTGCGGTGAAGGCGGGTGACCGGATGGCCGACGGCGTCGAGCATGCGCCGCACCTGGCGGTTTCGGCCTTCGTGGATGGCGATCTCGACCGTGTGCGGGCCGAGGCGGCGGACGCGCGCCGGCGCTGTGGGGCCGTCGTCGAGCTCGATGCCGGCGGCGAGGCGGGCGAGCGTCTCGTCGGTCGGAATCCCGTCCACGGTGGCCTCGTAGACCTTGTCGACGCCGTAGCGGGGATGGGCGAGCGTGTGCGCCAACGGGCCGTCGTTCGTGAGCAGGAGGGCGCCGGTCGTGTCGGCGTCGAGGCGGCCGACGGGGACGACGCGCGGGTCACCCGGGACGAGGTCGACGACGGTGCGGCGGCCCTGCGGGTCGCGCGCGGTGGTGACGACGCCTTGGGGCTTGTTGAGGAGGATGTAGGCGAGGCGCTGCAGCGCGACGGGCTCGCCGTCCACGGCGACGCGGTCGCGCGACTCGACGAACGTGTTCAGCTGTCCCGGCTCGCCGTTGACGGTGACGCGGCCCGCCTTGATGAGGTCGTCGGCGCCGCGTCGTGACGCGATCCCAGCGCGGGCGAGGTAAGCGTTCAGGCGCACGGGCTGCGACGATACGCCGCGGGTGGCCACGCAAGGCACGACCGGTGCCAGGCACCGGTCGGAACTCGTGCAGTTGGCGTTGCACATGCGTGAACTTCAGACCACCGAGCAGCGCCGCGCGCGGTCCCAGGTCGTGACACTTCGGTGACCGGCACGTGACCCGTGCCTGGCACCGGTCTAGGCCCGTTAGGCCGTGCGCTTCTCGGCGACCGCATGGAGCCGGTCGCGGATCTCGGCGACGTCGCCGCCCAGATCGTCCAGGCGCGGGAGCTCCGAGAGGCTTTCGAGGCCGAACACGCGCTCGAAGAGCGGCGTCGTCCGGTACCGGATCGCGCCCGCTTCGTCGTCGCGGCCCGACTCGGTGATGAGACCGCGCTCCTGCAGCGACGCGACGGCGCTGTCCGCCGCGACGCCGCGGATCCTCGCGATGTCGGGACGCGTGCACGGCCCGAGGTACGCGACGATCGCCAGCGTCTCCATCGCCGCCTGCGACAGCCCGCGCTGCGCCGGCTTCTCCACCATGCGCGCGCACGCCTCCGCCGCCTCGCGCGACGCGCGGAACGCCCAGCCGCCGGCGACGTGCTCCAGCACGATCCCCGACCGCCCCTCGCGGTAGCGCTCGCCGACGAGCCCGAGCGCCGCCTCGACCCGCTCCGGATCGTCCGCCGCCGCATCGGCCAGCTCCGCCACGGTCAGCGGCGCAGAGGCCACGACCAACAGAGCCTCCACCGTCTTGGCCAGCTGGTCGAGCGGATTGGCGGCGATCAGGCGGAGCGGAGCGTCCATGAATCCTCTCTTTCGACGTCGGTACGGGAAATCCTGATCGGCGCGAACGGCGCCGCCTGCTCGATGGAGACCTCGCCGCCGCGGCGCAGCTCGAGCAGCGCGAGGAACGCGACCGCCTGCTCGACGCGCGACAGCTCGGCGACCTCCTGGTCGAAGTCGAAGCGCGTGCGCCGCCGCAGGACGGAGCGGAAGCGCTCCAGGAACAACGACACGGGCGGGAAGCGCAGCGCCATGTGCGCCAGCGACACCTCCGGCGGCGGCGTCGCCAGCAGCCGCAGCGCCGCGGCGAGCTTCTCCGGACTCTGCGGCGCCAGCTGCGGCTCCACCTTCGGCGCCAAGGGCGCAGGGCCCGTCCGGAAGAACCGGTCGCCCTCCGCCTCCAGTCGCTCGCGCAGCCACGCGGCCGCCTCCTTCATGCGCCGGTACTCGGCGAGCCGCCGCGCGAGCTCCTC
>JAFALP010000011.1 GCA_019234175.1 Actinomycetota bacterium
TGTGCGGCGCGCTCGACGAGCTCGCGGGCGGCGCGCATCTTCTCCCGCGCTTCGTCGGTTAGCTCGGCGGTCTCGCCGTCGACGGCGATCGCCGAGACGTCCTCGACCGTCAGATTCTCGCCCGTGAGACCAACAGCCACGCCGCGAGCCTACGCTCCAACACCGTGACGACGCGCAAGTCCTCGTACCGCTCGCTCACCTCGCTCGAGCGCGACCTCTCGCGTTGTCGCGCGTGCGTCGACCACGCTCACCGACGCCGCACGCGAGAAGATGCGCGCCGCCCGCGAGCTCGTCGAGCGCGCGGCGCACGGGACGCACGAGCACACGTACGGCGTCAACACCGGCTTCGGCCGCTTCGTCTCGGTCGCCATCCCGGAGGAGGAGACCGAAGAGCTGCAGCTGCGCCTCCTGCGCTCGCACGCGTGCGGCGTCGGGGATCCCTACCCGGACGAGATCGTGCGCGCAGCGATGCTCCTCCGCGCGAACACGCTCGCGAAGGGCAACTCGGGCGCGCACGTCCGAACGGTCGAGCTGCTGCTCGAGTGCCTCAACCGCGGCGTCGTTCCTGTCGTGCCGAGCCGCGGCAGCGTCGGCGCGTCCGGCGACCTCGCGCCGCTCGCGCACCTCGCCCTGCCGCTCGTGGGCGAAGGGGAGGCCTTCCTCGAGGGCGAGCGCATGCCCGGGCTCGAAGCGCTCACGCGCGTCGGCCTGGAGCCGGTGCGGCCGGCCGCGAAGGAGGGGCTGTCGCTCATCAACGGCACGCAGTTCATGGCGGCGTTCGCCGCGCTCGGCCTCGTTCGCGCGCGGCGCCTTGCGCATGCCGCCGACCTCGCGTGCGCGATGTCGCTGGAGGCGCTGCAGGGGTCGCGGACGTCGTTCCTGCCCGAGATCCATGCGCTGCGCCCGCTGCGCGGGCAGCGCGACTCGGCGGCGCACATCCTCGCCCAGCTCGACGGCTCCGCGATCATCGAGTCGCACCGCTGGTGCGACAAGGTGCAGGACGCCTACTCGCTGCGGTGCGCTGCGCAGGTGCACGGAGCGTCGCGCGACCTCCTCGACTACGTCGAGTACACGGTCGCGGTCGAGCTCAATGCCGCCACCGACAACCCGCTCGTGCTCGTGGACGAGGATGCGCTCGTCTCCAACGGGAACTTCCACGGGCAGCCGCTCGCGTTCGCGCTCGACGCGCTCGCGATGGCCGTCGCCGAGCTCGCGAACATCTCCGAGCGGCGCGTCGAGCGGCTCGTCAACCCGAACCTGTCCGACGGCCTGCCGGCGTTCCTCACGAGCGACGGCGGCCTCAACAGCGGCTTCATGATCCCGCAGTACGTCGCCGCGTCGCTCGTCTCGGAGAACAAGGTGCTGACGCATCCGGCGTCGGTGGATTCGATCCCGACGAGCGCCGGGCAGGAGGATCACGTGTCCATGGGCAACGCCGCCGGGCTGAAGGCGTGGCAGGTGCTCGCGAACTGCGAGCGCGCGCTCGCGATCGAGCTGCTCGCCGGCGCGCAGGGCGTCGAGTTCCTCGCACCCCTCGAGCCGGGCGAAGGCGTGCGCGCGACTCGCGCGTTCGTGCGGGAGATCTCGCCGCGGCTGCGCGACGACCGCTCGCTCGCGCCCGACATCGAGGACGTCGCCGTCGCCATCCGCGACGGCGATCTTGCCGGAGCGGTCGCGTGAGCGTGACCGCGTCGCGCGTCGAAGAGCTCTGCGGCGACCTCTCGCACATCCGGGCGCCGCGCGGCACGGAGCTGAACGCGCGGCAATGGTCGACGGAGGCGCCGCTGCGGATGCTCTTGAACAACCTCGACCCCGAGGTCGCGGAGAAGCCGGAGGAGCTCATCGTGTACGGCGGGTCCGGTCGCGCCGCGCGCAGCCCCGAGGCGCTCCGCGCGATCGTCGCGACACTGCTCGAGCTCGGCCCCGACGAGACGCTCCTCGTCCAGTCGGGCAAGCCCGTCGGCGTGATGGCGACGCACGAGGGCGCGCCCCGCGTTCTCATCGCCAACTCGCTGCTCGTCCCGCACTGGGCGACGTGGGACGAGTTCCGGCGGCTCGAGGCGCTCGGCCTGACGATGTTCGGCCAGATGACGGCCGGCTCGTGGATCTACATCGGCACGCAGGGGATCCTCCAGGGGACGTACCAGACGTTCGCGGCGGCAGGCGAGGTGCACTTCGGCTCGTCCGATCTCCGCGGGCGCACCATCCTCACCGCCGGGCTCGGCGGCATGGGCGGCGCGCAGCCGCTGGCGGCGACGATGGCCGGCGCGGCCATCCTCTGCATCGACGTCGACCAGCGGCGGATCGAACGGCGGCTCGAGACCCGCTATCTCGACGAGGCGACCGATTCGCTCGACGACGCGCTCGCGCGCGTCCGCGCCGCCGCAGCGGAGAAGCGCGCGCTGTCGGTCGGGCTGCGCGCGAACGCCGCCGACGTCGTCCCCGAGCTGGCCGCGCGCGGCGAGCACTTCGACTTCGTCACCGACCAGACGGCGGCGCACGATCCGTTGAACGGGTACGTCCCGCGCGGGCTCTCCGTCGAAGAGGCGGATGCCTTGCGCGCGGCCGATCCGGACGAGTACCTGCGGCGGGCGCAGGAAGCGATCGTCGCGCACGTCGAGGGGATGCTCGAGTACGTCCGGCGCGGCGCGTATGTTTTCGATTATGGCAACAACCTTCGAGGTGAGGCCCGTGCAGGTGGGGTAGAGGACGCCTTCGCATACCCGGGCTTCGTCCCGGCCTATATCCGGCCGCTCTTCTGTCGTGGTGCAGGGCCGTTTCGCTGGGCAGCGCTGTCCGGGGACCCGGCCGACATCGCGGCGATCGACGAGACGCTGCGCACGCTGTTCCCGGAGGATGCGCTCCTCCAGCGGTGGCTCGAGCTCGCCCCCGGGCGGGTCGCGTTCCAGGGCCTCCCCGCCCGGATCTGCTGGCTCGGCTACGGCGATCGCGCCAAGGTCGGCCTCGCGTTCAACGAGCTCGTGCGAACCGGCAAGGTGAAGGCGCCGATCGTCATCGGCCGCGACCACCTCGACTGCGGCTCCGTCGCCTCCCCCTTCCGCGAGACCGAGGCCATGAAGGACGGCTCCGACGCCATCGCCGACTGGCCCATCCTCAACGCCCTTGCCAACTGCGCCGGCGGCGCCTCCTGGGTCAGCTTCCACCACGGCGGCGGGGTCGGTATCGGCAACTCGCTGCACGCGGGGATGGTCATCGTCGCCGACGGCACCGAGGCCGCGGCGCGGCGGCTCCAGCGGGTGCTGACCATCGATCCGGGGATGGGGATCCTCCGCCACGCGGACGCGGGGTACGAGACGGCGATCCGCGTG
>JAFALP010000225.1 GCA_019234175.1 Actinomycetota bacterium
GAGATCGACTTCAAGATCCTCGGCAGCACCGCCGACGAAGTGCAGGCGATGGAGAACGGGACGGTGAACGTGATCGTGCCCACGTTCTCGCAGGCGCTCGAGGCGCTGAAGAACGCGAAGGGGATGGTGTTCTCCGAGGAGCCCGGCTACGAGGCCGAGTACCTCGACTTCCGGGTCGGCACCGGCTCGTCGAACGTCCTGCTCCGCGCGCCGTTCATCCGCGAGGCGATCTCGATGGCGATCGACCGCCAGGCGATCATCGCCGCCGTCTTCGGCGACCTCGCCGGGCCGCTGACGCCGCTCGACAACGCGCTCTTCTTCTCCACCGAGGCCGGGTACCGAAAGGACTTCGGCCGGTGGAACTACAACCCGCCCAAGGCGGTGGCGACGCTGGCGAAGCACTGCACCGGCGGCCCCACCGCTCCCGATCCGGCGAACACGAGCGTCTGGACGTGCGCCGGGCTGCCCGCGGTGTTCAACTGGTCCTGGCCCTCCGGCGACACCGCGCGCACACTGATCGAGGCCGTGGCGAAGGAGGAGCTGAGCTCGATCGGCATCAAGGTGAACGACGCGCAGCGGTCCCCGGACGACTTCTACGGGCCGGGCGGGATCGCCTCCGGCGCCTTCGACGTGGCCGAGTACCCCGACGGCACGAGCGGCGACCCGGGCGAGTGGACCGAGCGGTACCGCTGCGGCGGCAGCGCCGACGCCACCGGCTTCTGCAGCAAGAAGGTGGACGAGCTGCTCACCGCCGCCTCGCGCGCGACCGTGCCGTCCGCCCGGACGCGCGACTTCGCGCAGGCCGACGCCCAGCTCGCCAAGGGGCTCCCGGTGCTGCCGCTGTACGAGTCGCCGGTCGTCCTCGTCCACACCGCCGCGCTCGTCGGCCCCGTCGACGATCCCGCTCCCGCCGGCCCCTTCTGGAACGTTGAGGACTGGCATTGGCACTAACCACCGGGATCGCACGCCGTCTAAAGCGGTAGAGAACGAGCGAATGTCGACGCCTGCCTGGCCACCGAGCTCCTGCCAATGGGCGCGTCAAGCCATCTCCGCGCAACTCGACGACGAGTTGTCCGAGATCGGCACGGCGCGGCTGCGGCACCACCTCCGCACCTGTGCGGAGTGCTCCGCCTACGCGCAGGAGGCGGCCGCCGTCACCACGCGGATGCGGATGGCGCCGCTCGTGCTGCCGGACGCGCGGATCGCCTCGCCACGGCCTCGCCGGCGCCGCCGGGCGCCGGTCACCGCGGCGGCGGCAGTCCTCGTCGTCTCGGGAGGATTGCTTGCGCTCTCCAACGTCTGGGGGCGGCCGGGCTCGTCCAAGCCGGAGGCGGCCGCCACGGTTCAGGTTCTCGCGGGCCTGCGGGCGGGCGGGAGCGACGGCCTCTTCGTCCCGACCGCCTTCCCGCAGGCCGCCCCGCGCATCCGCGAGATCGCCCTCTAGGGGCGACCTTGACTTTGCGCCGCCCCTAACTAAGCTCCCGCGTCGTCGTCATACGACGTAACGGAACGCCCCTGGGGCGTGGGAGCGAGCAGGCGCCGCCGTCCAGAACTCCTGCTCCCGGCGCGACGAAACGGAGGGAAATCGATGCACAGACGTCTCTGGCTGGTTGTGGGGGCAGTCGCCGCCGTGTTGGTCGTGGCGGCGTCGGCTTCCGCGACGACCCAGACCAAGAGTGGGGCGACGCTCGCTGCGGCTCCCTTCTCGCAGGCGTGGGCACAGGTGCCGCGCACGCCCGCCGGACGCAAGGCGAGCACGACGCTCGTCTTCGGCATGGAGCAGGACGTGACCGGCTTCAACACCAACGACGCCGATGAGAACGCCCTGTGGGCGTCGATCACCGGCATCGAGCCCGTCATCCGCGGCACCTACATCATCGACAACAACGGGAACTACAAGCTCGACCTCGCGTCGAGTGTTGTTGCGACGAAGACGAGCTTGACGATCACCATCCGGCCGGACGCGTTCTGGAACTGGGGCGGGAAGAAGATCCCCGTCACCAACAAGGACCTCGCCTACAGCTGGCAGCAGTACGTCGACCCGAACAACAACGTGGCCTCGAACGTCGGCTACGTGAACATCGGGAGCTACACGCTCAAGGGCACGAAGACCATCATCTTCCACTGGCGGACGTCTTGCCCCGCCGGCTCGGAGGCGAATGGAACGTGCGCTACCGGACCGTTCGCGGACTACCGCGACCTGTTCGCTGGGCCTGAGGGCGTCATGCCCTCCCAGGCGCTCGCCGGCCTCGACTTCAACAAGTTCTGGGCCGACTGTGTCTGCGGCAACGACGGCCAGCCGGTCTCGGACGGCCCGTTCATGCTCACGAACTACACCCGCGGCCAGGGCCTGACCCTGAAGGCGAACCCCGACTGGTACGGCACGAAGCCGGGCCTGAAGGAGATCGACTTCAAGCTGATCACGGACACCAACTCCGAGATCCAGGCAATGCGCGGCGGCGAGGTCGACGCGATCTATCCGTCGCCTCAGACGGCGCTCGCACAGCTCCGCAGCCAGAGCGGCCTGACGTACAGCTCGATCTCGGGCTTCACGCAGGAGCACTGGGACATCAACGTCCAGGCCCCGGGCAACCCGCTGCTCCGCAACCCGTGGATGCGGCAGGCGATCGCGCTCGGCATGGACCGCGTCTCCCTGATCAAGGCGCTGTACGGCCAGATCGCGCCCGGTCAGAAGCCGCTGAACAACCTGGAGTACGAGCTCGGTCCGAACGCGAGCGGCGCCAACGCGCAGTTCGCGGAGTGGAGCTTCGCTCCGAAGAAGGCGCTGGCGCTGCTGAAGGCGCACTGCACGGGCGGCCCGTCGACCCCGACTCGCGGGAACACGGCCATCTGGACGTGCGGTGGGCAGAAGGCGGAGTTCCAGTTCTATACGACGGCTGGCAACCAGCGTCGCCAGACGAGCGCCCTGATCTTCCAGCAGCAGCTGGGAGCCATCGGGATCAAGCTCGATCCGAACTTCGAGCCGGCGAACCCGAACTTCTTCGGGACGCGGCTTCCGGCCCACAACTTCGACATCGCGGAGTTCGCGTGGTCGGGCGGTCCGGATCCGTCCGGGTTCGACACCATCTATGAGTGCGGTGGTGCCCCGAACTACAAGCAGTACTGCAACAAGAAGGTCGACGCCCTGATCCACGCGGGCGACGGCGAGCTCGACCCGACCAAGCGCACGGCGGACTACGAGCAGGCGGCGAAGATCCTGGCGGATGACATCGCCGTGATCCCGCTCTACTCCCCGCCGAACATCCTCGTCTACAAGTCGCAGATCAAGGGCATGCAGGACAGCAACAACCCGACCCTTGAAGGCCCGACTTGGAACGCCGAGGACTGGCACTGGTAGGCCGGACCCGCTAAGAAACACCCAGCACCTGAGGATCCGCGCCCGGCTCGCCGGGCGCGGATCCTCCGAACTGATTTCACGGAACAGGAAAGAGACACATGTTGACCTTCATCGTCCGCCGGATCCTCTACAGCATCCCGGTGCTGGCCGTTTCCTCGTTCCTCAGCTTCTTCTTCGTGTCCTCTGCGGGGAACCCGGTCGCGCTCCTGCGCGGCAACCCCCGCATTTCGCAGAACACGATCCACAACATCATCGTCCAGACCCACCTGAACCGGTCGATCCCGGTGCGGTACTGGTACTGGCTCGAGGACGTGTTCGCGCACAAGCTCGGCGACTCGCTGATCACGTTCCAGCCGATCTGGCCCGACATCACGCGGACGCTCGGGCACACCGCCCAGGTGATCATCATCTCCGAGAGCCTCGCGCTGATCCTCGGCGTCGCCGTCGGGATCTTCTCGGCGATCAAGCAGTACTCGATCTTCGACTACGTGTTCACGTCGGTCAGCTTCACCGGCTTCGCGATCCCGGTCTTCTGGTTTGCGCTGCTGCTGCAGATCCTCTTCGTCGACATCTATCTGAAGTGGAACGTCCGGATCTTCTACACCTCCGGGCTGAACAGCCCCGGCCAGGGAACCTGGTCACTCGACCGGCTGCAGCACATCGGCCTTCCGGTGATCGTCCTCATGACCGCGAGCTTCGCGCTGTACAGCAGATACATGCGCGCGTCGATGCTCGACGTGATCAACAGCGACTACGTGCGCACGGCGCGGGCGAAGGGCGTGCCCGAGTGGCGCGTGATCACGCGCCACGTCTGCCGCAACGCGCTCATCCCGATCGTCACCGTCTCCGCGCTCAACTTCGGAGCGCTGCTCGGCGGCGCCATCATCACCGAGACCGTGTTCCAGCTCGACGGCATCGGCTTCTACTTCATCCAGAAGCTGCAGGCATCGGATCTGTACGCCGTGATGGCGTACCTCATGGTCACGGCGGTGCTCATCATCATCTTCAACCTCGTCGCCGACATCCTGTACGGCGTCCTCGACCCGCGCATCCGGTATGACTGAGCCGTCGGCAGAGACTCCTCCGGTCCGCATGGACCTGACGCTGCCCGTCGCCGACGCGACGGTCGAGGCCGGGCTCGAGATCAAGGTCCGCAGCCAGTGTACGTATGCGCGCATGCG
>JAFALP010000287.1 GCA_019234175.1 Actinomycetota bacterium
AGGTCTAGCCCTCACGGGGCATCCTTGCCACAACACCCCGGGCAGACAGGTGACTGTTGGCCCGAATTATATCACCGCTCCGGGCATTGCCCGGCTACCGCCCCGCTACCCTGTGCCTGCGCGTGGGGCGGTAGCTCAATGGTAGAGCAGGTGACTGTTAATCATCCGGTCGCGGGTTCGATTCCCGTCCGCCCCGCATCACCAAACCGTTTCGCCAATCTCTCCTAGTACTCGATCAGCGCGAAGAGGTCGTACGCGCCGAGCTTGTCACGCCCGCCGAGGAACGTCAGGTCGATGACGAAGTTGATCCCGACCACCTGGCCGCCGAGCTGCTCGACGAGCCCGGCGATCGCGCTCACCGTGCCGCCGGTGGCGAGCACGTCGTCGTGGATGACCACGCGCGCGCCCTCCTTGATCGAGTCGGCGTTCACCTCGAGCGCGTTCTCGCCGTACTCGAGCGCGTACCGCGCGGACACCGTCTCGGGCGGGAGCTTGCCCGGCCGGCGGGCGGGGACGAAGCCGCAGCCGACCTTGCACGCGATGGCGGCGCCGAGCCAGAAGCCGCGCGCCTCCGCGCCGAGGACGAGGTCGGGCTTGCGCTCCGCCGTCCAGTCGGCGAGCTCCGCCACCGCCTGCCGCAGCGCGACCGGGTCGCCGAGGAGCGGCGCGATGTCCTTGAACCCGATCCCCGGCTCGGGGAAATCGGGGACCTCGCGGATCTTCGAACGCAGGTCGATGGCGGTCGTCATCCGGCCAATCTTTTCACCGTGCGCGCGAGCAGGAGCTGGGAGAGCTCCTGCGCGGCGTCGGTGAGCGCGCGCAGGTCGTCGAGACCCTCGCGGCGGCGCTCGGGGTTGCGCGAGCGCAACGCCGGCATGACGAGCGCCTCGAGGAGCCCCGCCTCACGGTCGGCGGCGGTGCGGAACGCCCGCAGGTGCCGCGGCGCGATGCCGAACCGCGCGAGCCGCTCGCAGAGCGCGGCGATCTCGACGTCGGCCTCCGAGTACGGCTGCTCGACGAGCCCGAACTGTTCCAGCTCGCGCGCGCGGGCCGGATCCAGGCCGGCGCGCTCGCACAGGTCGTCGAAGTCGAGCGCCTCGTCGTCGTGCTCGCCGAGCGCCGCGGTCGCGCGCCGCCGGCGCGCCTTCACCGCCCCCGCCTCGAGCTCCTTGCGGATGACGCGCAGCGGCAGGAACTCGTCGCGCTGCAGGCGGAGGATCGTCTCCAGCCGCGCGACGTCCTCCTCGGAGAAGAGCCGATAGCCGCCCTGCGTCCGCTTCGGGGTCAGCAGCCCCTGGTCCTCGAGGTAGCGGATCTTCGAGATCGAGACGTCCGGGAAGTCCGCCTTCAGGCGGCGGCAGACCGAGCCGATCGTGAGGAGCCGGGGTCGCGCGGCGGTCGCAGACATCAGCGTGCGAGGAACGTCAGCCGGTACTTGCCGATCTGCAGCTCGTCGCCGTCCGAGAGCTCGGCCGACTCGACTCGCCGCCGGTTCACGAACGTGCCGTTCAGGCTCCCCTGGTCCTCGACGAACCACTTGCCCTCGCGCTCGACGAGCACTGCGTGCTTCCGCGACACGGTGACGTCGTCGAGGAACACCGGGCAGTCGGGCGAGCGTCCGATCGTCGTGCGCGCGCCTTGCGGCGTGAACGTCTCCCCCGCCCTGCCGCCGCCGGAGCGGACGACGAGCGCCGGGCCCTCGACGCCGAGATCGTCGAGCTGGTCGAGCGTCTCGCCGGTTTCGTCGGCGCTGAAGGTCTGCGTCTGCTCGACGGCCTCCGGCGTATGGAGCAGGGCGCCGCACTTCGAGCAGTAGTTGGCGGCCTCCGGGTTCTGGAAGCCGCACTCGGGGCAGTAGACGTGCGACATCTACTCGGGCGGCGCGGCTTTGCCGGCGAGGATCTCCGTCAGCGACTCGACGTCGACCTGGCTGAGGATCGTCTCGGGGCCGGCCGCCTTCAGCCGCGCCTGATACTCCGCGCGCAGGATGTCGATCTTCCCGTGCAGGAGGCGGCGCTGGTACGAGACTTCGCGCTCCTCGTCCTGCAGCTCGCGGATCAGCTGCTTGAGGTCGGCGTCCGACAGGCTGGCAAGGTCAGGCAGAAGCTCCACGGGGACCTTTCGTAGGGGTCAACCTCAACCTTAGCCTTTACCCGGTTCGAGCGACAGCCCCCTCCCCCTGCACGATCTCCTCGACGAGGCCCTGGAGCTCGTTCACCAGCTCCTCGGAGCCCTCTTCGGTCCCGGCTTCGGCGTACAGGTGGAGGACGGGCTCGTCCGGGTCGGGCAGCACCTGCGACCAGCCGCGCTCGTCCCAGAACTTGATCCCGTCGGTGAGGTCGAGATCGCGGCCGGCCAGGCGCTCGTTCAGCACGCGCATGACGAGGCCCTTGAGCGACCACGCGCACGGCAGCTGCCGGTGGACGAGCGTCGGCCGCGGCAGCTCGGCGACGATCTCCGAGATGGGCCGGTTGAGCGGCGCCAGGAGCTCGAGCAGCTTCACGAGGCTCGCCACCGCGTCGTAGCCGGGCAGGAAGTCGGGGAAGACGAACCCGCCGGTGGGCGCGCCGCCGAAGACCATGCCCTCGCCCGCGGCCGCGCGCGTCAGCTCCTGGAGCGACGCGGCCGTGCGCACGATCTCGAGCGGCGAGTTCTCGACGAGACGGTCGACCTGGCTCGTCACCGTCACCGGGAAGGCGAGCCGGCCGGTGCGGCCGTTCGAGCCGATGAGGCGGAGGTAGAGGAGCAGCGCCTGTTCGACGGAGATCTCGCGCGCCTGCTCGTCGACGAGATAGATGCGCTCGCCCGGCCGGTCGAAGACGGCGCCGAGGTCGGCGCCGATGGCGGTGACGAGGCGCTTCGCCTGCGCGATCGAAGCCTCGAGCGGGCCGCCGCCGTCTGCGCTGCCCTCGGTGGGGAACGCATGCGCAGCCACCACCTCGACGCGCAGCGGGTCGAGCACGAGCGGAAGCACGTACGAGGCCGCCGAGAATCCGTAGTCGACGACGATGCGGAAGCCGCGCGCGCGGACCGCCTCGACGTCGACCGTCGAGAGCAGGTCGCTCGCGTACGTCTCCCGCGCG